>NZ_JAKFZO010000003.1:0-268436 GCF_021654175.1 Pseudoalteromonas sp. MMG024 | reverse complement strand
TATTAAAGTGGGTGTCATCATAAAATTCGTGGGTGTCATCAACAGCGTTAGAAATTATATTGTCGCTTGCGACCATTTGGTTTGCATAGCGATGGCATAAACATGAAGCGGTTAGATTTGTTTTAAATTGATTGTTGTGGTGCCATTGAACTACGTTATTGCATAATCGTTTTGGCACCATTTGCTACACTAAAAAGCATCCGTTTTATAGATAACCAATCCTAATGGCGAGAAATAATCACGAAATTTATTTAACTTTTGCGATATTTTTATGAAATAAATGCTAATATTGCTTTTTGTGTATTAATCGTTTGGTAACGCAGCTGTTAACTGTTTGATTTACCAAGATTACATATTAATTCGATATTGCAAAATAATGATGTGGTTAAAATACAACCCCTTGTTGTTGCGCAAAATTGAAGCGAAACGATTATAAATTACCGGTTAACTGTCGTGCTAATCCATTATTAGCAATTACTCGGTATGAGCAAAAAGGCGCTACTTAATGACAACATCCAATTCTTTCTTGCGTTTTAGCAAGTTAAATTCAATCACCCTTTCTTTGATTGCAGCTTCAAGCTTTGCCACTGTGGCGAATGAAGCAAACGAAACGCAAGCAGCTAAAAAAGATATCGAAGCGATTACGGTAACAGCTACCAAGCGTTCGCAGGTTATTTATGAAGTGCCTATCGCGATGAGTGCGTTTAGTGGCGATAAACTGGCTGAACAAGGTATCTCTGAAATTACTGATGTAGGTAAATTTGTTCCTAACCTAAACATCACTGGTTTTTCAGCAGGTCATAACTCATCGGCTAACCCGTTTATTCGTGGTATTGGTTTACAAGATCACCTGATCACAACGGATCCTGGTGTAAGTGTTTATGTAGATGGTGTTTATTTAGGTCGCCAAGTAGGTCAAAACTGGAATCTAGCAAACATTGAGCGTATTGAGGTATTACGCGGCCCGCAGGGTACGCTTTATGGTCGTAACTCAATTGGCGGTGCGATTAACATCATTACCAAACAAGCAAACAGCGAGTCAGTGACTAAACTTTCGGCTGAAGTTGGTACGCGCGAACGTGTTAAAGGTGATGTATTTATTAACCGTGGTCTTACTGACAACTTAGCCTTTAATTTTAACGCAGGCTACAACCAACGTGGTGGCTTAGGTGAGTTTATTAATTTACCAGAAGCAAAATACGATGTGGGTGAAAACCGCGAGTTCCACGGACGTGTATCGGTTAAGTACGATGCAACCGATGATTTAAGCTTTGTGGTAACGGCTGACGCAAATGATGCAGAAGGCGGCCTTCGTCCATACACGACATTAATTGATGAAATGCCAAATGGCGCATATTACACAGGCATGCGTTTTGGCAGCCCAACACCAACGGGTCCATTACGTAACTCTGATGTAGCAGCAGACCCATACGACAACGCAACAGGCTCGATTGAAGTAACGGAAGTAACCAATAAAGCAAACGGCGTGTCGCTTACCACTAATTACGACATTTCAAACGACCTTGGTGCGAAATTTATTTTAAGCAAACGCTCGTCTGAATATAAAGCGGGCCTTGATGATGACAGTACAATTTATGCACTTGATCATTACCCAGAGCGCGGTGAAGCTGACCAAACATCTGTTGAGCTACAGCTAAATGGTTATTTAGGTCAGTTTGATTTTGTATCGGGCCTATATTGGTTTGAAGAAGAAGGAAGCAACCGTCAAGGTGCTGATTCACGCTTCAATGGCGGTGCAAACTTACTTGAGCTAGACCAAACAACAACAAGTAAAGCGGTATTTGTGAATGTTGGCTACGACATGACAGACGATTTACGTGTATCGGGCGGTTTGCGCTATACCCAAGATGAAAAAGAAGCAACGGCAAACGTAGGTATCGGTCCAACGTATGCGGAAGATGATTGGAGCCAAGTAAGCTACGATTTATCGGCTAATTACACCCTTGAAAATGGCTTAAATGTGTACGGTAGCATTCAAAGTGGTTACCAAGGTGGTCAGTTCCCAGCACGTCCTTACTGTTTATTCGGTGATGCAAGCTGCTTTGTTGCAACTGACAATATTACTGCGGTTAACTACGAAGTGGGTTTAAAAGGTCAAGTTACAAGTAACTTTAGCATGAGTGTTGCGTTATTTAACACTAACTACGACGACTTACCTTACCAAGTTAGCACGACATCGGAAGGTGGTTTTGATACGCGTAACTTAGTGGTTTCACAAACGTCACGCGGTATCGAATGGGAAGGTACAGCTTATATCACTGATAACTTTAGCATACACACTAGCTTAGGTTATATGGATGTTGATGTAGATGAACAAGACGGTGTGAAGCCTGTTGCACCACTTACACCCGATTTAACGGCGTCAATTAGCCCAAGCTATGAGTTTGCGCTGTCAGATGGGGCAATTATCAATACGCGTATTGATTACTCTTACCGCAGCGACATGTATGGTGAGCCGAGCTCAGATCCAAATCGTTTAACTGAAGTTGAAGCGCGCAGCCTAGTTAACTTTACCGTGGGTTACTCTCCGGCTAATGCAAACTGGCGCGTTGACCTTTATGGTCGTAATATTTTTGACGAACGTTACGATGATGCGCGTTTAAATACTGGTGATTACGTATTAGTAATTAAGAGTAATGACGCAAGCGAATTTGGTGTACGTTACTCAATGACATTCTAATTATTACGTGATTAACCTTTTGGCTAGGAATATTGATTGTGCTCACGCTGTAACGCAAATTCAGTAACAGCGCACTGTGAAAATTACTTCTTAGCCAAATTTGAGGTTA
The DNA here is from genome assembly GCF_021654175.1 of Pseudoalteromonas sp. MMG024. Taxonomy (NCBI): domain Bacteria; kingdom Pseudomonadati; phylum Pseudomonadota; class Gammaproteobacteria; order Alteromonadales; family Pseudoalteromonadaceae; genus Pseudoalteromonas; species Pseudoalteromonas sp. MMG024. Next base: position 265,626 of record NZ_JAKFZO010000003.1, on the reverse strand, counting down.
CGTAAAAAGTAAAGATAAAAGGCGCTTAGGCGCCTTTTTTGTGTTGATACATCGGTAAATTCACGTAGCTACTTAATTTAGCTACGTTGTTTATATCAGCTGCGTTCGCTTTAGTAACATGCAAAAACACAGGCATGGAGTAGTCAAAAGTGATAGGGCCCACAGTTACCCACTTTTTGTGATTTGAATAAAACGTGAGTGAATATAGGGGTTATAGATTTAAGCTCATGTTTATGTGCTTGAGTATATAAACACGCATATGAAATGAAGACTTAGTGCGTTTACATTTTGTTTACATGTGAATTTTAATTGATTTGCAAAAAATGAGCGCTACATATCGCAAAATGAATGCGGTTTTCGACTTGATTAGTAGCGTAAGGCAAAATCGGGTTTTTAGTTAACCTTCCTACATCGTAAATTTATAAAGCAAAAGGTATTGTTTTTTAAGTTTTTTTACTCATTCTTTTTTATTATTTTGTTTTCTCGGTTACAAACTTTTACAAAGCATAAACTATTTAGAAATAATTACCATTTAGATTTTTATATCTAATATTTGTGATTAGTAATCTTATTTAAGTATAAATAATTCATCATCCAACACCCTTTTATCGGTACAAATGTTAATAAAATGAAAATGAAACTTTGATGTGTTTATTTTTTGAGCTAGGTTTTTTAGCAGTACTTAACCCCAAAGCAACAAAGCAACAAAGCAACAAGGAAACGTCATGTTTAAATATTCAAAAACAATGTTACTCATAGCAACGGTGTGTTCTGCTAATTTTGCCAATGCAAATAGCGATAAGTTGATTCAAGTAAATGCCAGTAAACAAGTACCAAACAAGTATGTTGTAGTATTTAACTCAGTACCAAAAAGTCTAGCGAGTGGCGGTATCGCTGAACAAGCTAAAGAAAATGTCGACAAAATTCGTGGCAAATATGGCGTTAATGCCAATAAATTGTTTGGTAATACCCTAAACGGCGCACAGTATACGCTGTCGAAAGGTCAGCTAAAACAGCTATTAAAAGAAGATCTCGTTCAATTTATCGAACCTGAGCAAATCATCTCGGTTGACCCAATCGTATCTAGCAATGCAAACCAATCAAATGCGATTTGGGGTTTAGATCGCATAGATCAGCGTGATTTACCATTGGATAGCAATTATTCATACAACTTTGATGGCTCAGGTGTCACTGCTTATGTAATTGACACCGGTGTTCGTAATACTCATAACGAATTTGGTAACCGTGCAAGCAGTGGTTGGGATTTTGTAGATAATGACTCGGATGCATCTGACTGTAATGGTCATGGTACGCACGTAGCTGGCACCATCGGTGGTCAAAGCTATGGTGTTGCTAAGAACGTTAACATTGTAGGTGTTCGCGTACTAGGCTGTAACGGTTCTGGCAGTACGTCGGGCGTTATTGATGGTATTAACTGGGTGAAAAACAACGCTAGCGGCCCGTCGGTTGCGAATATGAGCTTAGGTGGCGGGGCTTCATCGGCAATTGACCAAGCGGTTGAGGCGGCGGTGGCTTCGGGCGTAAGCTTTGTGGTTGCAGCGGGTAATGATAACAGCAATGCCTGTAACTATTCGCCTGCACGTGCAACAACGGCAATTACTGTTGGCTCGACTACGTCAAGTGATAGTCGTTCAAGTTTCTCAAACTATGGCACCTGCTTAGATATTTATGCGCCGGGTTCGAGTATCAAATCCGCTTGGTATAATTCAGACTCATCTGAAAATACCATCAGTGGTACATCAATGGCATCACCGCATGTTGCGGGTGTGGTGGCACTTTATCTTGATGAAGACAATAGCTTAACGCCAGCACAAATCGACAGTAAACTCTCAGCTGGTGCTAGCAAAAACAAAGTATCGGATGCTAAATCGGGTTCACCTAACGAGTTGTTATATGCGCTTGAAGGCACAGTCGACCCAGAGCCGCCTGTTGTGACAGAATTGATTAAAGATCAAGCCGTATCGGCTGCAGGTGCTGCGGGCAGTGAAACCAGCTATTTTGTTGACGTGCCAGCGGGACAATCGAGTTTATCTATTTCACTTTCGGGTGGTCAGGGCGATGCAGATCTCTATGTGAAACAAGGCTCAGCTGCCACCACAGGCAACTATGATTGTCGTCCTTATAAAAACGGCAATAACGAAAGTTGTGAGTTTAATACCCCAGCGGCTGGCAAATATTACGTGATGCTTCAAGGTTACTCTGCATATTCAGGCGCAAGTCTAGTCGCTACGTATAGTGCTGATGGTGGTTGTACGGATTGCTTAGATAACGGTGTACCGATGGCAAACTTATCGGGTGATGCCAACAGCCAAGTGTTCTTTAAAATTGAAGTGCCAGCAAACCAAACACTTACGGTAACCACAGCAGATGGTAGCGGCGATGTAGATCTGTACGTGAAAAAAGGTGCTCAACCGACGACAACCGATTATGAATGTCGTCCTTATCGTTGGGGCAATAATGAGTCATGTAGTTTAAGCAGTGGTGCAACGGGTGGCACCTACCACATCTTACTTAACGCTTACTCTGCTTACGCAGGTGTTACGCTAACAGCAAGTTATTAAACATTAAGTTCTCTGAAGTTAAGCCAGCGTTTTCGCTGGCTTTTTTATGAGCTGACGTTTCAGGTGACGACACTGTAGCTGGTTTTTGTTTATCGGAGTATATGAAATAAATAGTTGTTTATATTGTAATTAGCGTTATACCTTGCCAGTATAATTCTCTTCAAATTAACACGTTACTGTATGGATGCAGATGCCACCGCTTATTAAAAACGCAAAAGCGCCAACACTCGGCTGGGTGATTATCATTATGTTGCTCTTTCTCATTCCCACTATTTTATATATTGAAAGCGGTGCTATTCCTGCGGGGCGAAGCGGTGAGGCAATTTTACGAGAAGAGTCTCCGGTATCATTTTGGTTCCATATAATTGGTGCGAATACGATTTCGCTATTTATGCTTTATCTTTATATAAAAGCACGTAAAAAATCGTAGATTTAAATCATCTGAACTTGCCAATAAAGGCGATTAGGGTTACTGTTTTGTACCTACTTTGGTTTTTATGGTTCAGGCGTTTTAGCTTGATAGAAATGTGACCACTTCTTTAAAACTGATAGCGTGTATATTGATTGCCATGTGCTTGCTGGCTATGCCATGCCAAGCAAAAACTCTGAGCATTGCTATCGGCGAATATCCGCCTTATTCAACCCGTGCCAAAGGCGAGTTTAATTTTGTACCTGCGGTTATTCGCGCCGCATTTCAAACACAAGGTTATCGCGTAAAATTTAGTTATTTCCCGTGGGGACGCAGTTTTGTAGAAGTGCAAAAAGGTCATTTCGATGTGGCTGCCTATTGGTTTTGTACCGAGGAAAAACAACACGAGTTTTATTGCAGTGAACCTCTGTACACCGAAACTACCTACTTTTTTTACAACACCAATAAGCCGCTGGTGGATTGGCAACACATTGATGATTTGGCAGGCAAGTTAATTGGCGTTACAACCGGCTATAGCTATACAAAAGAATTATTAGCCGCGGGAAATGAATCAAAGCTCACACTCGATTGGGCGAATACCGATAAACAAAATTTAGCGCGATTAATAAAAGGGCGTATTGATGCTTTTCCAATGTCGCTTATTCCTGCTAACTACATGTTGAAAAGAGAGTTTTCTAAGCGTCAACGTAAGCGGCTAGCCTATCGCAAAAAACCGCTGCGCAGCGACACCACCCATTTACTGTTTAAAAAAGATCGCGAAGCGTCATCCGAGTATCTAAACGCATTTAATAAAGGCTTGACTGAAATAAAACGAAATGGGGTCTTTGAGAAGTTAGTCAGTCAATTGCCGTCAAACAGCAAACAATCAATCGACAAACAGGGTATAAATTAAACGCTATTTATCGCTGTTTGTTATTTAAGCGCGCAGTGCGCCCTTAAATAACAAAACATCATAGTTTAGTTCGTTGCAACGAGAGTCGTTGGCGTGCCAGATGGCATATAATCTCGCCACCATGCATGGTTATTGGCTGCTTGTCCGAGTTGCTGAATTTCCCCCACTATTGGCGTATTTAAACTAACAGCATGCTGTGTTGCTTGGGTTAAGATCCGCTCAAGTGGTTCGTACCATGCGTGAAACGCTAAATCGAATGTGCCATTGTGAATTGGCGTCATTATCTTGCCGTTTAAATCAAGGTGCGCCTGCAGACTTTGCTCTGGTGTCATGTGCACATCTGGCCAATCTTTATCGTAGGCACCGGTTTCAATAAAGGTCATATCAAACGGGCCATAGCGCTCGCCAATGTCTTTAAAGCCAGAGAAATAACCAGAATCACCGCTAAAATATAAGGTTTTAGCGTTAGCCGAAATTACCCAAGAACCCCATAAGCTTTTGTTGCCATCATTCAGAGCTCTGCCTGAAAAATGCTTAGTGGGCGTAAAGGCTATAAAACCGTGTGTCGTTGCTAACTCTTGCCACCAATCAAACTCTTTTACTTTTGTTGGGCTGATCCCCCATTTTGCTAAATCACCCGCAACACCCATCGGCACTAAAAATTGTTTAGTTTTATCTGCAAGCAGTTTCACACTGTGTTTATCGAGATGATCATAATGATTATGGGAAATTAGCACCTTATCGATAGGAGGAAGCGCTTCTATCGAAATGGGTGTTGGGTGAAAACGCTTTGGCCCCATAAATGTAAAGGGTGATGCGCGCTCTGCAAATACAGGGTCGAGTAGCCAAAGTTCACCATATACTTTAAGCAAAATAGATGAGTGACCAAGTTTTACAATATGGATCTCGTTATCGTCCAGCAATTCAAGCTGTTCGCGCGAAACGGTGTTCATCGGTAGTGACTGTTCTGGTATTGCATGGAGCTTTTTCTCCGTAAAGTAACGGACAAAAATACCGGCAACTTTGCGCAAACTATTTGGCGCCATGGTGTCGGCGTTATAGAACTTACCATTTTTGTATAGGCTTTGATTGGGCGCTTTTTTCGTGCCCTCAGTTGCTAAGTTATTGTTCACAGTGCAGGCTCCAATTAATAAAATAATGAGTAAAAGGCTTAACCACTTAATCGTTTTCATTGAGTTTCTCTAAAAATGTAAACTACACGGTGTAGTTTTTCATTAAATGATAAAAAAGTAAACTGTGTAGTACATTTTTTTAATTAAGTTTAAAATGAGCGAGACTGTTAATGAGAAAACTATGAAATTATCTGAGCAAAAACGCATTCATATTCTAGATGCTGCAGAGCAGCTGTTTTTTGAAAATGGGGTAGCGAATACCAGCATGGATGAAGTGGCTAAAAAGGCTGTGGTATCTAAACGTACGGTATACAACCATTTCGAAACAAAAGATGCGCTTTTTTACACCATTATTGAACGCATGATGGGGCAACTTAATAATATTCAAACAGTTATATTTGATGAAAATAAGTCGCTCAAAGCACAGCTTTTAACTATCGCAGAGTATGAAGTTTCGTTATTTCGTTCCGACAATTTTTTACGTGTTGCTAAAATCGCTTTCTTGCAAATGTTGCAAACGCCCGAATTTGCTAAACAACTGAGCGCCAATTCAATTGGCTGTATGACGTATTTAGAACAGTTTTTAACTGATGCAGTGTCAGCACATAAAATGCAGGTTGATGACAAAGAACTCGCGGCGAAGCAGTTTGTTTATCAGCTGAAATCTCATATCTTTTACCCACGCTTATACGGTTTCGATGTGCCCAGTGAACAACAAGAAGCCTATTTAATTGAACAAACCGTCGAACTGTTTTTAGCGCGCTATGGCTGTGGGCAATAATAAAAGTAGCTACTGCACAATTACAAAATTTATCTATACTTTCTTGATATTGGTTTAATAAACAAACTGGGTTTTATGCGTTTTATTGTTTATATAATCTGCCTTATCTCTTTGTTAGGTGCATTACCTACAAAAGCCGAACAAATCACTGTTGCAGCGGCGCATTGGCGCGAATTTTCAGAGCCAGGAGGTGAGGGTATTTACCTCGAATTGGTTAAGCAAACTTTAGCAGGCAAGCAGTTAAAATTTGATGTTGGCAGCTATGCACGCGCCAAGCGCCTGTTTAAAAATCACAAAGCGGATGTGTTAGTGGGAGTCTACAAAAATGATAAAACGTTGCTGGGGGACGTGACTTATCCTAAATATTATTTGGATATGGAATTCCCAATCATTGCTATCTACAACCCGCGCATAACAAAACTCCGCCACAGTGAAGACTTTAAAGATTTAACCGTTGCGTGGTTTGAAGAATACGCGTATAACCGTTACGTGCCAGGTCATGCGCAGAGCTATCGTTTTACTGATATTCATAAAGCGCTCATGTTACTGGAATCGGGTAAAGTGGATGTGGTAGTAGACCATATTTATAACCTTAGCGAGCGGCAAAAACTGATGTTTGAAACCCTTGAGTTGCAAGGAAAAACACCAATTTGGTTGGTTTTTCATGACAATGAACGGGGGCGCTTACTTAAAAATCAGTTTGAACTGGTGTTTGAACAACTTTATCACTCAAAGGCGTTAGCCGAGTTGTTTGGTGAGCATTATGAGCATGCTAATTTCCCGAGTCTATTTCTCAATAAATAACGCGAAAAGTAATCCAATTTAATGGCAACACCATATAATTAGGTTGAGATCGGATTAAGCAGTTAACTTACCATTTTTAACCCGAAATCATGTCTTTTACTAAAGGTTAACTAAGAGAAGTAATACGTGTCATTAGGTCGCCCTCGCAAGGAAAAAGCGCATCCGCAACAGCAGCAATATTTAAAAGCGGTGATCGCCGCGCTGCAAGCTGAGCCCGAGAAACTCAATATCATAAAGCAGAATATTGCGCATTATCAAAGCCAAGCATTTTTAAAACGTGGTTTTTTGCGCGCACTGGAACGAATGGAATGGCTTTTTGAAGCAAACCTAACAATTGATGAATTTTGCCAACAAATAATGGCAGATGATTACATTGGTAACCGCATAAGACGTTACCCATTAATCTTTAAAGGGGTATTAGATAAGGCGTAAATACGAGTGGTATTTGGGTATCAAGGTTATCCCCAGAAATGGTGTGTAAGTCTGTTTAAAAGTGCTACTTTTTAAATGCAATCAAGGTACTAAGGAACGTCATACTTTTGTCACAAAGCATAACGTTGCCTCATTATAAATTATGGTTGTTCTAAATTGGTCGTTTACATATTGCCAAGTTTCACCATCATGGCGGTATACATTTTTAAGTTAAGCGCCATTTGCTCTGGTGTTAAATACTCATGCTCAGAATGACCTGTGTATTTTTTGCCTGGCATAGACGGACCAAACGATACAGCGTTATCAAATAGCTTAGCATTAGTGCCTCCACCAATCGAAACAAAGCTTGCATCTTCATCGCCAGTAAAATGCTTAAAGATATCTAAAAGCGCTTGGGCGTGCGGTGCATCATCAAGCAGCATCGGCGTGCCAATATGAATTTCCACATTGTTTAACGTCACATTGTTGTTAGCTTGCCAATTGTTAAGCGCGGTATCAATCTGTGATTTTAATAGCGATTCTGTTTTACCAACTGGGCGACGTAAATTAACCGATAATTTAATGCCGTTCTCAGTACGTTTTAGGAGTGTTGGCGCGACAGTCATTTGCCCCATAAAATCGTGACGGTAGGCAATATCACCAAATTGTGCGCCGTATAAATCAAGGCCGATAAGTTGATTAATAAATTCAATGGCCTGCCCGTCGCTGTTATTCTCTAGATCAATACCTTTGAACACTTCTGCCAAGTGAGCGATGGCATTGTGTCCCGCTTCTGGCTCAGATGAGTGCGCTGATTCCCCTTTAACACTAACAACCACGCTATCGCCTTTTGTCGTAAGTGTTACTTGCACATCTTTCAGTGCATTTATGTTTTGCTTAAGTATGTTAAGCGCTTCTGCATCCGCATTATGCAGCACCACACTGGCATCTTCAGGTATTTGGCTAACAAATGCACCACCTTTTAATTCGCTAACATAAACACCGGTTTGTGGTGATGAACTTGAAAATGTCGGGGCGATTAAGCTCCAACCTTTTTCGGCAACAACCACAGGGTAAGATGCATCAATAGTTATTGCATACTTTGGCTGCTGGTAGGTTTTCATAAAGCGCTTTAGTGGTTCCCAGTCTGATTCTTCAGCAAGGTACACCATCAGTTCAATACGATTGTTTAGAGTAACATTATTATCTTTTAGCGCTTTCATGGCATAAAGTGCTGTTGAAATTGCGCCTTTGTCGTCTTCGGTACCACGGCCAATTAACTTACCTGGCTCTGAGGTGCTATCAAGTACAAATGGGCTTTGCCGCCATTTTGTTGGGTCTGCCGGTTGCACATCGCCATGGGTCACTATGGTTACTTTGTCTTGTTGCTCACCCATGCCAATTAATACGGTGTGCCCAAAATCTTGATAATCAAAACCAAGCTCCGCCACTTTAATTTTTAATAGCGATTTAAAGCCAATAAAGTCCGGATTTTGCGGTGTATCGATGTCTTTCTTATTAACGGTCGGAAACGACACCATATTGGCTAACGTATGTATTTGCGCATTTTGGTATTCTGCTACGGCGTATTGTGCCAACTCATCGGTAGATGGGCTAACAGATGCAAACGCATGGCTTGCAACTAATGCAGCACATGGAAGAAGAGCTAATTTCAAGGGAGCACTCCAAGGTAATTAAAGGTGAAATAAGTCCCAAGTGTAACACCGCTGAACACTAAAAAAAGGGTTTTACGATCAGCCCGATTTATGTTTTTGATGATTTATAAAACTGGTAAATAAGCGCTGAAATAATTCGTCGATATCGGGTCGCTCTTGGGTGTGTTCAAACAAGCTGGTATGCACATCGGCTATTGCACGATCATCTTGCTGATGATGTTCGTAACATAAATTTACAGGTGCAACTAAGGTTGGCACATTTACATTTACTAAAATGCAGGCCTGCGCCAGTACAATTTTACAACCGCCTTTTTTTAGTAATACACGCTGGGCTGTGCCGACGATTTTCTTACTTTTAATATTAAGATTGTAATCACCATCGCAATAGCTACCAGGGGTGGCGTGGGTTTCAACCTTAATATTAAACAGCTCAAAAAACGAAGATAAAATAGCGCAAAAGTCTTTGTATGCGTTTGGAATAGAGTAGGGAATATGTTCTTCTAACATATAGATATAAGATACATTAATTACCCCATCACATTGTGGCACAGGAGCGCCGCCAGTTTTGCGGGCGTATAGTTGCCAACCGGTTTTCTTTAGCTTTGTTTCGAGCGCTTCAGCTTTTTGCCACTTATTACCTGACGGTAAAACCAAAGTTGGCTTATCGCTTTGCCAAAGTAACAGTGCTTGGTCTAAATTGCCGTTTTGCAGTTGGTTAATTAATTCATTTTCTTTTTCAAAAACCGCTTCAACTGAGATGTGCTTGAAACGAAGTACTTTGGCTTTTACTTTTGACATTGCTAATTAAAGATTAACTTTTTGCTTAGCATACCGCAGTTTGTAATTTTTGGCAGTGCCTCGTTATATCAACAAACAAAAAGTTTTAATAAGAATAATGTCTTAGCTTGATTTAACAATGCTAGCTGACATATATTTGCGTTGTAATTAGGTGACTATTGTTTTTTTATAAACAATGTTTAAACGGGAATCCAGTTAAAATCTGGAACTGCCCCCGCAACGGTAACTGTGAGCGACAACCACCACTGTCTGGTTATGATGGGAAGGTGCTGTCAAAGCGATGATCAGGAGTCCGGAGACCGGCCTAGTTCACTCAAGTACTGCGGTGGGCGGTGAGCAACGAGAACACAATCGCTTTTATATCAATTACAGTAATTTGTGGCCGCGATAATGGATCATCTAATTACCTGAACCTGATATTGTTATTCCTTGCTTTAACAGGCAAAGGCGTGTGCCTTGTATCTTGTCATTTCCTATCGCATCAATTCTAGTATGCGGAAACATTATAATGACAGATCGTTCAAGTTTATTTACCCCAATCAAAGTGCAGCAATTCTCCTTGCTGATTTACGCGTTGTTAGCGCTATTGATGATAGCCACCCGCCCGTATCATTTTGCGTCTGCACTCCATTTACCAAGTGCCAGTACAGCAATTTTCTTTATTTTAGGTTTGCTGGCGTCCAAGCACCGTACTTTTGCCGTATTTGTAGTACTAAGTGTATCGATTGATTTAACCAGCAGCTATTATCGCGGTGATTTTGGCGATTGTATTACGCGTTCATACCCATTTATATTTGTTGGCTACTATGTGCTGTGGTGGGCGGGTCATAAAAGCTTGCAACTAAAGCTCGATGAAACAAAGTTTGCGGTTGCAGCAAAAACGGTAATGACACTGGTTAACTTATGGCTTGCAAGCTCAATTGCATTTTTAACCTCAAACGCGAGCTATTATTGGCTATCAGGTAAATTTAGCGATATGTCCTTAGGTACTTACTCAGAGCGTGTAGCACAGTATTACGCGCCATATGTTACGAGCCCGTTTGGCTACGTGGCGATTGCGTTGGCATTGTACCTTGCGTGTTATTACTTAAAACCACACACCAGCATTTTAAAAACAACTCATCATGGCCGTTAATTCACCGGTATTTTGCCCAGCACTTGTAATTAGTGCACCAAATTCGGGGGCGGGCAAAACCACATTAACCGCCGCCATGGCACGCTATTTTACTAATATGGGCAAAACGGTTCAGGTATTTAAAACTGGGCCCGATTTTATTGATCCCATGATTTTAGAAGCGGCATCAAACCGTCCTGTATATCAATTGGATCTGTGGATGGCGGGTGAAAGTGAATGTCAGCGCATGCTTTACCAAGCAGCTATCGTTGCAGACCTTATTTTGATTGAAGGCGTAATGGGGCTGTTTGATGGCACACCAAATACTGCCGATTTAAGTGACCTATTTGGTATTCCGATTTTGGCGGTGATTGATGGCTCAGCCATGGCGCAAAGTTTTGGTGCCTTGGTTCATGGCTTAGTAAATTATCAACCAAGCCTTAACTTTTACGGTGTGATAGCCAATAAGATCGCAGGTCAAGGACATGGCGAAATGGTTTTGCAATCAATAAACGAAAAGGCATTAACGCAAGACTATTTTTTACGAAATTCTCATATTAGTTTGCCTGAGCGCCAACTTGGCATTATGCAAGCAGGTGAGTTACAAAATATCGACGTGTATTTAGAACAAGCCGCACAGCAATTTGCTAACTCACACTTTAATCAACTACCCAAAGATGTGGTGTTTTGGCCCTCAAAAGAGGGAGATGATGCAAAGCAATACGCAGATTTTAAACGTGCTAAACCACTTAAAGGGCAACGTATTTTGGTTGCCAAAGATAATGCGTTTTCGTTTTTATATCGTGCCAATTTGGCGATGTTGGCAGATTTTGGCGCAGAGTTAAGCTACATTTCACCATTAAAGGATAAAACCTTGCCCAAGGGTGATGCGCTCTATATTCCAGGTGGGTATCCTGAGCTTTATGCTCGGCAATTAAGCCAAAATAATGCATTTAAACAAGCCGTAAAACAGTTTGCAAAAAGCAACAATCCGGTCTTAGCGGAGTGTGGCGGTATGCTCTACTTATTGGATGAATTAATAAGTGAAAACACACACTTCACTATGTGTGGCGTGTTAAATGGCAAAGCCACAATGAATAAAACCCTCTCTAGCATTGGTCAACAATATGTCGATTTAAGCGCTGTTTATCCAAATATTGCTTCACCTTGTGAAGTGCGAGGGCACAGCTTTCATTATTCTAGCGCCGAAATTAACCTCACCGCTTTAGCGTATTCACAGTTTTACCCGCGTCACACGCAAGCTGAGGCAATTTATGCGTGTGACAAAATACTTGCATCTTATATGCATTGGTATTTTCCTAGCAATATGGCCTTTTTTGTTGCGTTTTTTAATGGAGAAGTAACACGGGATGAGTGATTTCAAAACAGCAAAATGGCCTGAGCGCATAATTTGTTTAACGGAAGAAACCACAGAAGCGCTTTATTTAATGGGTGAGCAACACCGTATTGTTGGCATCTCTGCTTATACTGTGCGCCCCGAAAGAGCCAAACGTGAAAAGCCTAAAGTTTCGGCGTTTGTAAGCGCTCGTATCGATAAAATTATGTCGTTAGAGCCCGATTTAGTGTTGGCGTTTTCTGATCTTCAAGCTGACATTGTGCGTGATTTAATAAAACAAGGCGTCAATGTACACTGTTTTAATCACCGCAGTATTCAAGAGGTGTTGCAAATGATCCGAACGCTGTCGGCATTGATTGGCGAGCCACAAAAAGGCGAAAAACTAGTTAATCAATTGGTGGATAATCTAAACACGATTAAAGCAAGTGCAGCTCAGCTTACAGTAAAACCTAAGGTGTATTTTGAAGAATGGTTTGATCCACTTATTACTGGCATTACTTGGGTCAGTGAATTGGTAGAAATCGCCGGTGGCATTGATTGTTATAAGGAATTTGCCAGTGAAAGCCTTGCCAAAAACCGCATTATTAAAGACCCATGCGACGTAATCGAAAAAGCGCCGGATATTATTTTTGCAGCTTGGTGTGGTCGCCCTTTTGTGCCTGAGAAAATGTTATCGCGCGACGGCTGGCAAACCATTCCAGCAGTGATAAACAAACATGTTTATGAAATTAATTCGAGCGATATTCTGCAGCCAGGTCCGGCCGCGCTAACGGATGGCATAAATCAAATTCATCGTATTATTAAAAACTGGAGCACACAGCACTCAACTTAATTTATAGTATCTGGCATGTATTTAGCAACTTAGCTTTGTATTCATGTTTTTTCGGTTTTAAACACGAAAAACGCCTAATAATAGTGCAATGTTGCACTAAAAGGATGCAAAGATGACAGTGTACGAAGTGAATTTTGATGGGTTGGTTGGCCCAACCCATAACTACAGCGGCTTATCGTTTGGTAACGTCGCATCTAAAAATAACGCAAAGCAAATCGCCAATCCGAAAAAAGCTGCGCTGCAAGGTCTTGAAAAAATGCTGGCGATGACAAAGCTTGGCTTAAGGCAGGGCATTTTACCGCCGCAGGTTCGCCCAGATACTTACACACTGCGAAAGTTAGGTTTCTCAGGTAGCGATAAAGACGTAATTACAAAAGCAGCCAAACATGCGCCGCAGTTTTTAAAAGCCTGTTATTCGGCATCTTCAATGTGGTCGGCAAATGCGGCAACGGTATCGAACAGTTTGGATTGTGACGATGGCAAAGTACACTTTACGCCGGCTAATTTAAGCAACAAACTACACCGCGCCATTGAGGCTGAGCAAACAAGCCGTACGTTTAAAGCCATTTTTAATAATTCGCAGTATTTTACCCATCATGAGCCATTACCACATCATCCATTATTGGGCGATGAAGGTGCAGCAAATCACACCCGTTTAGCAAACTCGCACAGCGAAAAAGGGTTATCGTTATTTGTTTATGGTGAAGATGCGTTATCAGATATCAAACCAAAAATGTATCCTGCAAGGCAAACGTTAGCAGCCAGTGAAGCCGTTGCTCGCGCACATGGCTTATGTGAAAAGAATTGCTTATTTGTGCAGCAAAACCCAAATGTTATCGACCAAGGGGTATTTCATAATGATGTAATCGCAATTGGTAACGAAAATGTGCTGCTTTACCATGAAATGGCATTTTATCAATCCGCACGTGCAATTGATGCTATAAACACAAAATACCAAGGTGATAAACCACTACACTTAATTGAAGTAAGTCACGATTATGTGAGTGTTGAAGATGCAGTTTCAAGCTACATTTTTAACAGCCAGCTTATTACATTACCAAACGGCACTATGACCATTGTAGCCCCCACCGAATGCCAAAATAACGATAAAATTGCGACCTATCTTGCGACGCTTTGTGATGAAAATAATCCCATTTCTCAAGTGATTTATTTTGACTTGCAACAAAGCATGAAAAACGGCGGTGGGCCAGCGTGTTTGCGCCTTCGCGTGCCATTAAATGAGTCAGAATTAAGCGCTGTTGCTCCTGAATGTTTAATGGATGAAGAGAAATACCACACTTTAACAGCCTGGGTTGAAAAGCATTATCGAGATGCGATTGCAGAAGATGATTTAGCCGACCCAAGTTTACTGGTAGAAAGTCAAACAGCCCTTGACGAACTAAGCCAAATTTTAAAACTGGGTTCAATTTACCCGTTTCAAATGGACTGAGAATAATGAGCTAAGAATAGTGCTGTTGGCTTGAAGCGGATTTATGATTACTATACGGCTCTGTAATCATTAAAGTTATATAACGAATGGATTTCTCGCAGTTAAACTTTAAATATTCTTGGCGTCCGTATCAATCCCGAGTGCTTAACGCTGTTGATGAACATCTTGAAGATGACAAACTTCATATCGTTGCAGCGCCAGGGGCTGGAAAAACCACACTAGGTATTGAAGTATTTAAGCGATTAGCACAAAACGCACTAATTTTGTCTCCGACTCGTGTCATTCGCGATCAATGGATTGAACGTTTAGCTGATTTTGTAGACTGTGATAATCCATTTGAATTGGCTTGGGTCAGTAATGACTTGCATACTCCTAAAAGCTTTACATCAATTACCTACCAAGCATTACACGCTAAAATCTCTCAAAATGAAGACGCACAATATGAGTGTGATGAGCAGGAGAATGAGCCAACAACACTCGATTCTTGTGAAGTAAATGCGTTTATTTCAAGTTTGAAAAATGCAGAGATAAGCGTACTTATTTTAGATGAGGCACATCATTTACGACAGGAGTGGTGGAAAGTACTTACTGCAGTATGTGACGCACTGCCACAAATCACTCTGGTCTCTTTAACCGCTACTCCGCCTTATGATTCTGATGGTCATGAATGGGGAAAATACGAGCAATTGTGCGGTACTATCGACGAAGAAATATCAGTACCAGAGCTGGTCAAAGCAAATACCTTGTGTCCTCATCAAGATTACGTTTGGGCCGTTGATGCGTCCGCTAATGAGCGGTCAAAATTGCGTGAGTTTGATGCGCGCGTAAAACAGTTGTTTAAGCATTTATTGGCGAACGAGACATTTTTAGACATGTGTAAGCATCATACTTGGCTTACACAACTACAAGTCAGTACCCCTGATATTATTAAGTCTCCGCATGTGTTGATTGCAATTTTAGTGCTACTTAAACACACCAAACAAGCACTACCACAAAACGCGTTAGCGCTGCTTGATTTAACGTGTGAAGATGTTCCTAAGTTAACTCGGTCGTGGTGGCAAAAGTTAATAGAAGCAATGCTTTTTTCAAAAACATTTGCACAGAATGATGAACAAGAGCGTTTTATTACTGAGCTAAAAAAGCAGCTTAGAGCTTCTGAACTTCTGCACAAACGCGATTTAATGTTAGCGCATTCTAATCGGCTCGAACGTTCACTTTCACTCAGTTCAGCAAAAATTAAAGGGTGCCTTGATATTCATCGCATTGAATACAAGAAAAGACAGCAGCAGCTTAGGCAAGTGATCCTGACAGATTTTATTAGAGATGAGTCACTGTGCAATAATACTCAAATTGGTGAAACAACACTCGGGAGTTGGCCGGTATTTGAGACGCTCGCAAAGCATTCAAAAATTAAGGAAAATGTAGCGTTACTGACAGGACGTTTATCAATTGTTCATGAAAGTAAAGTAGCGTATTTCAAAAGTGATGATGCAAGTGAAAAGCTGGCATTTACACCTATCACTGGGCTTAATGGTTATGTAAAGGTAACCGGCTCTTTGAACGTACTTACTTCATTATTTACCAAGTTACTGTGTGATGGTGATCTTAAAACCTTGATTGGGACGCGGGCACTGCTTGGAGAAGGTTGGGATGCACCAGTAGTGAATTCTTTAGTGTTAGCGAGTTCGGTTGGTTCGTTTATGTTGACGAATCAAATGCGAGGACGGGCTATTCGCCTCGATAAGTCATCACCTCAAAAAGCAAGTAGTATCTGGCACTTGGTTGCGGTTGATAAAGAAAGCTATTACGGATTAATTGACTTTAACAACTTACAAAGACGTTTTTTAACGTTCGTTGGGTTAGCTGAAAACAGTAACGCAATAGAAAGCGGATTTGAGCGGCTTGATTCAAAATTAGCGTTTTATGTTAACACAACAAGTTCAATGAAGCTTGCGGTATATGCCAACAACAAGCAGATGATCAAACGCTTTAAAAATATTGAGCAGCTACCAGCCAAATGGCAACGTGCATTAACTATTGATAAAACAGGCCGTACCTTGCCATCCGTAGAAACCCAAGCAGTTACGCGGTTTAAAACAGTCCATTTAAAAAATACGTTTAAGTACTTAACGCAAGAGCTCTTGTTGGGAATGATGAGCGCCCTTGCAATGAGTCTGTCATTTATGAAATACCCGCAGTCAGTAACAGTAATGTTATGGTTTTTAGCAGGCGGATTTACGTATGGATTTGTTAAAAACTTACCTAAAACACTCAAAGCGTTGCGCATAATGCTTTTGCATTTACCTGTCGATGGGTCATTGAAGCAAATTGGTAACGCGGTGCTCGAAACATTAGCGAAAACAAATAAGCTTACAACCCCGCTCAGAATGCTTGATGTAAAAACATCACAAGGTTATGACGGAAGCTTAACAATTGCACTTACAGGCGGTACATTTTATGAATCGTCGTTATTTGCAGACTGCGTGGCTGAGGTACTCGCACCAATTGATAACCCACGTTATTTAGTTGTTAGGGAAGGTGAGTTCGCGGGGCTTGCACGAAAAGACTATCATGCGGTCCCAACGTGTATTGGGGTAAAAAAGCAATTTGCAGAGCGCTATGTGGTTGCATGGAATAAATACGTAGGATCAGCTGACTTGATTTATACACGTAACTTTGAGGGAAGAAAATCGTTACTTAAAGCTAAAATGCATGCGTTTTCGTCGGTGTTTGCCAACGATATGAGGCGTGTTGATAAATGGCATTAAGCAATACCTTATTAAAATTGTGTGAGTAGAGCATGTTGACTCTTAAGGTTTAAATTCAGTCTAAATCTAAACCAGTTACTGCAGAAATAGACAGTTAAGAGCAACACGCTTTAGTAGCTAATACAACACCAATCTAGCGGTAAGTTATTACCCAGTATTTCGCATACCGGTCGCAATACCTGCCATAGTGACCATAAGTACTTGTTCGCTCTCAGGGTGCTCAGGTTTATTGCGTAAGCGTTTTAACGCCTCAATTTGTAACAAGTGTAGAGGTACTAAGTAAGGCTGACGTAACCTAAATGAGCTTAAGTTCCAAGGGTCGCTCTCAAGTGTGTGAGCTTGGTTAAGCAAAGTCAGTACTGCTTGCGCATCTTGCTGTAATTGGCTGCGCAGTTGTTCTCCTAAACCTTGTAGCTCAGGTTCAACAAGGGCTACGTCATACAGTGCTGATAATTGTGGATCGGACTTTAAATACACCATTTCAGTCAATGAAATACGGGCTTTAAAGTACGGCCAGTTTTCCAACATTTCGTTCATGAGTTCAGAATTTTCTTGATAAAACGCTTTAATCGCCTGGCCTAGGCCTAACCAACTTGGTAATACTAAACGGTTTTGGCTCCACGCAAATATCCATGGAATAGCACGCAGCGATTCAATGCCGCCATCTGAGCGGCGCTTGCTTGGGCGCGAACCCAGTGGCAACGATGATAACTCTTGCTCTGGCGTTGCTTGGCGGAAATAGCGCACAAAATTAGCTTCTTCGCGAATATAACTACGGTAAATTTCACAACTGAGTGATGCCATGTTGTTCATAAGCTCTCGCCATGACGCCGGTGGCACAGGTTGTGGGTGAATTAAGCTTTCTAAAATCGCACTGGCATAAAGGTGCAAACTGCGCACAGCAAGGTTTGGCAAACCAAACTTGTAGCGAATGGTTTCACCTTGTTCGGTGACACGTAAGCCACCATCGAGTGTGCCCGGCGGTTGCGATGCAATTGCATCATGTGCAGGACCGCCCCCGCGACCAATGGTACCGCCACGGCCGTGGAACAATTTAAGTTCAACCTGAAATTGTTTAAATACTTGCACGAGTGCTTCTTGCGCTTGGTATTGCGCCCATGTAGCCGCTAACACGCCTGCATCTTTTGCTGAATCACTGTAGCCAATCATCACATATTGCTGCTTTTTACAACGCGTTAAATATTGCTCTATGTTCAGCAAGTCGCCCATGACTTTTGGCGCGTTGTTTAAATCATCCAATGTTTCAAACAGCGGTGCAATGGGCATATCCCAACTAAACCCTGTCGCTTTCATCAACAAGTTTACCGCTAGTACATCGCTTACTTTACTCGCCATTGAGATAATATAAATACCCAGCACTTCGCGGGGTTGCTTAGCCACCATAGCAAAGGTATCGAGCACTTCTTGGGTATTTTCACTCCAAGTGACACGCGGTAATAATGGGCGCGGATTATTTATTTCGCCGAGTAAAAATTCAATACGTCGTGCTTCATCCCAAGTTGCGTAATCGCCTAAATCGAGTGCGCTTACAATATCGCCAATGGCTTCATCGTGGCGTTCACTGTGTTGACGAATGTCCAGTTTTACCAGTGAAATGCCAAAACATTGCACCTTGCGAATTAAGTCAAGCACTTGTGAATTAGCAACGCGAGTAAGACCGACTGCTAATAAACTGTTTCGGCATGCTTTTAATGGCGTAAGTAAATCTTCTGAAGATGAAATTGCACCTTTTGTTTTACCCTCACGTAACAGAGCGATTGATTCTTTAAGTTCGCTAATTAACTGTGTGATCACGGCGCGATACGGGCCAATATTATTTATATCCGCTTCAATTAAATCATCAGTTGCTTTGTGCATCGATAATTCTAAATAAAGAGATTCAAAGTCCGTTAAGTAGAGCTCTGCGGCAATTAATCGCGCTTGTAAAATAGCTTGTTTACTGAGTTTGGCGGTAACAAACGGGTTGCCGTCTCTATCGCCTGCCATCCAGCTAGCCATGGTAATAGGCACAATATCTTCAGCCAGCGGCTCGCCAATCAGGGTTTGAGAAAGCTCATCTAATTCGCGTACAAATTGTGGCACCGCATGCCATAAACTGTCGGTAATGGCGTGTAAGCCCCAGCGTGATTCATCAAGTGGTGTTGGGCGCTGCTGCCTAATTTCATTGGTATGCCAAGCTTGTTCAATGATTTCTTGCACGCGTCCGCTCAGCGGTGCTTCCCCTTTACTGAGTTCATCAGCAACTTCATTGTATTTATGAATAAAAGTGCGGCGGTTAACTTCGGTTGGGTGCGCAGTTAGCACCAACTCGATATGCAGTTTTTTAAGCGCTTGTTTAAACGCGTTTGCATCAATACCGGTTAATTTTTCTGACAGTGAGTCAAGCGGATGCGGCAAATCAAGTTCCGCTAAGCCTTGCTCACTGGTTGTGTGTTGCTGTTCTGCCACATTCGCAAGGTTTAAAAACTGGCTAAATGCACGAGCATGAATTAATAAATCTTGTTCGGTACTATTTGCAAAGACTGTTTGTAGGTCTTCAACCGCATGGTTTTCACCTGCCACAATGCGCTTACCTAAAAGGCGTACTTCTTCAATTTTATCAACCCAAACATCGCCTTTGTCTTCGGCAATTGTTTGACCGAGTACTTCTCCTAACGCGCGTACATTATTCGATATGGTTTCTAACATAACTTCCTCATTCCCTAATACAAAGCATCACCACCTGCGTTGTTGTTTTGAGATGCAGGTTGTATTTTATGCATTTATAAGACAAAAATTAGTCTATGCGCGCAATTAAATAAACGCTAATATATATTTATGTAAAATTGTATAAATAGAAATCTATATTGGTATGCGATTACCTACAGTAAGACAGTTACAGCTCTTAAAAGCGCTAGATCAATACAAAAGTATTTCCTTGGTGGCGCAGCAGTTACATGTATCCCAACCCTCAGTGTCGATTCAGTTAAAGCAATTAAGCGAAACGGTGGATATGCCGGTCTATCGCCAGCATGGCAAAACCATTGTGCTTACCGATGCAGGAAAAGCCTTGTTAAAGTGCGCCAATGAGGTATTTACCAGTTTTCATAATTTGTCTGTATCGATTGATGAACTTAAAAGCGTGACATCGGGTTCGCTTAATTTATGTGTGGTTTCTACTGCCAAGTATTTCTTGCCACTGATTTTAGGGGCGTTTTGTAAAAAACATCCAAAGGTAGATATCAATCTAAAAATTGGTAACCGTCAGGAAGTAAAAGAGCGTATAGAAGCCAACGAAGATGATTTTTACTTTTTTAGTCAGTGCCCTGAGCGCCCCGAAATAATTAAAACACCGTTACTCGATAACGAACTGGTGGTAATCGCACCAGCACGGCACGAATTGCACTTACAGCAAGAAGTTAGCCTAAACCGTCTATCGCATTACCCATTTATAATGCGTGAAAAAGGCTCGGGTACACGTAATTTGATTGAACAATTTTGCAAAACCCAACAGTTAACCTTGAATGAAAAAATGACCATAGAAAGCAATGAAGCGATTAAATATGCGGTTGCATCGGGGTTGGGCTTATCTATTTTAAGCCGTCATGCGCTCGATTATGGTGAAGTACCGGGTTTGGTAAAATTAGACGTAACTGGTTTTCCTATTCGTAGCACCTGGTTTTTGGCCAAACGCCAAGACAGAAAGCAAAGCTTACTTGCCAGCGCATTTGAAGCCTTTATGAAAGAACAAGGAGTAGCCATTTTAGAGCGTTCACAAGTGAGCGCTAAAAGTGCATTATCAAGCTAGAGTTTTAGTGGTTTTATCTGCTACTATCCTGCTCAGACTTAAGAATTAGAAAGAATGGATTTGAGGCAGTAGGTGTCTGAATTTGATAAGGAAGACGCTAACCCATTTAGTGGGTTAAGCACGGCGCAAAGTAAGCAATTGCATACTTGGTATTTAAATGAAATAAATAACCAACTAACAACTTTGCTAAAAGGCAGCCAGTCAGGGCAGATTTTAGAAAAAAAACTCACCCAAGCCCTTACTAAAGCGGCTTCACCTTTGGTTGCTCATACCAAGGAAAGCAGTACCCATAATTTTAACTTTAAAATTAAAAATGGCAGTGTGCTGCAAGAGCTAAAAGACACGCGCGATGTATTGCAAAGTGCTCAACAGCGTATAGCTCAATTGCAAAAACAACAGCTCGAAAAAGGCGAAAATGAACTCGCGTTAGAAGCTGAAGTTAGCCGCTTAAAGGCTGAAAACCGCAACTATCGTAAACGCTTGAGTGATCTTTTACAAAGCGCTGATAGCAAAGGCGGAACATACCTAAAGGTACATTTTGTTGGCCGTATTTTTGTCCATGCGCTGAAGTCGAGTTTTGCAGATTGGCAGCAAACAGATAAAGGTAAGGCGTTCCAAAATAAAGATTTTTACAGCTTATTTCCGCGCGTATTGTACCGCGGCTTATTAAAAGAATTGGAATTATTAATTGGTCAAAGTGATTACTCTCGGATCAATCAAACACTTTCAAGTTATGTATATCAAACCAAAGGCGTACCAGTAGAAAATTGGCCTGATGAAGACCCAATTTATAACACGCGACTAATAAACCAAAAGCAACATGAATTATTGTTTACGCTACGCACTCATCATGATAAGCGCAAAAACTTTGCTAACTACCTTGAGAAAAAACTCGAAAAAACCGGTTTTACCCCAATGCATGGTAAGTTACTGGTTAATCTAATTCAGCATGCGACCGACAAACAGGCAATAGACCAAAGGGAATGATACTCGAAACCAAACGTACACTGATTGATGTGCCAAAGAGCGGTGATACACAAGCCTTGTTGTCGTTTATTAACGAGAACAAAGCACACTTAGCACCGTGGGAGCCAACGCGCGATAACCACTATTACACTGAAGCGAATGTGCAAAATCTAATTAATGGTTATCAAACACATTTTCATAATCAAAGCGCATATCATTTTGCTGCCTTTGATTTTGAACGTCGCGAAATAATGGCAATGTGTAACTTTACTAATGTGGTGCGTGGGCCATTTCAAGCGTGCTATCTAGGTTATTGTGTTGCTGAAAAATATCAAGGGCAGGGCATTATGACTGAGGTAGTAGAGGCAGGGCTCGATTATGTTTTTACTGAGTTAAAGTTGCACCGTGTGATGGCAAACTATATGCCACATAATACAAAAAGTGCCCAGTTACTCACGCGTTTAGGTTTTGAAAAAGAAGGGCTGGCTAAACGTTATTTAAAAATAAACGGCACATGGCAAGATCATGTTCTGACCGCCAAAATTAATCCTCACTTTATTGATGACTAATTGGCCTGTTTGGGTTCATCTCCAAGGTGTTGCGGGAGCTTTTAGGTAGTGTGTTACTAAATAGCTCCATGGCAGTACGAGTGGTGTAAGAATCACCCCCATAGCACAGGCAAATACAAGCTCTTGAGCGTATTCATCAAGACCATTATTTAAATACATTGGTAAGGCATAAGCTAAAAGCCAAAACACTTTCCAAATAAGCTCAAGCAACAGTACTGGTAACATTTTAAGAGGGTACTTTATGCCGAGCAGCGAGAGAAGACAAAACCCCATTAAGATGGCATTGATAATAGTGTCTGAATCGGCAAATTGACCAGAGCCAGAAACTATATCGGGCAGAGTGGTAACCCCTAAACCAAAGGCAATAAATGCATACATTGCTCTTAATAGGTAAATTCTAACTTTACCGACTTCATCTATCATTTTAGTCCCTAGCTTTTTATGCCGAATTTAGGTTACTTAATATCTTTATCACAGGTTTTATTTGTAACAGGTATTTTATAACAGAACCATTACAGTTCTTGTGTAAGTGGTCTAATTATAACAACAACGCACATAGTTAAATTAAAGCCTTGTTTCTTAAATTTACAAACTAGATAAAACATCCACCTACCTTAAAGCACTATGATTTTAAACGTGTTTATGATTAAGATGGGGTAATAATCAAAAAAGGGACAAATCATGTTGAAACAAATTATAGGCGGTACCTTATTGTTATCAGCCGCGCAGCTTTGGGCTAACACCTTTACACTTACCAGCAATGATATTGCGAACGGTGAAATGTTATCAACTAAGCATGTTTTTAAGGGCTTTGGTTGTGAAGGGGAAAATATCTCGCCGCATTTAGCATGGAGCGGTGCACCTAAAGACACCAAAGCGTTTGCGGTATTTGCCTATGATCCTGATGCACCAACCGGAAGCGGCTGGTGGCATTGGCAGGTTACAGATTTACCCGCGAACACTTCTGAACTAGCTGCTGGTGCGGGCAATAGTTCAAGTCCACAACTGCCAGAAGGTGCAGTACAAATTAATAACGATTTTGGGGTAAATGGCTTTGGTGGCGCGTGTCCACCAAAAGGGCATGGCATTCATCGTTATCAATTTACTGTGTTTGCATTAGCAAAGCCGCTTGGTTTAAAAGAAAATACCAAAAGCGCGGTGGCAGGGTATATGGTAAATGCCAATACACTAGCAAAAGCAACGATTGAGGCGGTGTATAAACGCGATTAACTTAGTTAAGTTGTTAAGTAAAAAGCCAGCATGTGATTGCTGGCTTTTTTGTTTTTTCAGTCAAAACAAAGCAGTTTACGCTGTTTTAGCCGTTTGTTCAGTTGCAAGCTGCTCTGTAATAAATGTTGGGCGCTTTAATTTATCCATAATGAGATAAAGTAAAAATACCACCACAGCAATAGCACTACACACTAAAAACAGGGTTCGACCGCCATACATATCAAGCAATAAACCACCGCCAATGGGCGCAAAGGCATAGCCTAAATCGTAAAATGCGGTTGCGCCAAAATATGCGCCGCGAAGGTTAGTGGGCGCAATACGATCAACATGTACGCTCATGGTAGGAAATAAAATGGCCTCGGCAAGGCTCATAATTACTACCGCACCTAACCAACCTGCAAAAAACGTAAGCGGATTAAAAGCAAACCAGATTTGCGAGATGATAAGTAGCACCAAGCCAAAACGAATACGCACTAAAATTGGCCGCGACGCCATTAATTTAAGCAGTAAAAACTGGCAGGTAATGATCACTAACGCGTTGGTAAAGATCATTGATGAAATGAGTTCGAGCAAATTATTTGCGCCGGCACGGGTGAGGTATTGCACTAGTGAACTATCCATTTGACCATAAATAAAAAAGCACAAAATGTTTGCCAAAATAAGGCACTGTAACAGCTTATCTTGTACTAATACGCTGAAGGTTTGTTTAAAGCCCGTTTTTGTTTCAGGTGTTTCAGGGCTTGGCGCGATTTGTGCGTTATCTATATTTACTTTTGATTGGATTTTATCATGATGTTTAAACCCCCAGGTTAGTAACACAAGTAAAAAGGCAAAGGCGTAAACAGTGATAAAAAAGCTTGATTGCTCGCCAGTTAAACCAAGCCAAACCCCAAGCATTGGGCCAACCGCACAGCCAACATTAACCGCAAAATAAAGCGATTGCATCGCAAGTTCACGAGTCGTTTTATCTACAATAATATCGCCAATTAAAGCCGATGCGAGCGGCCGCCAAAGTGAAGTGGCAATAGAGCAGATCGTTATCACAATGGTAAACATTAAGATTGTGTCGGCGATGGCAAGCAAACTAAACGAGACAATATAAAGCACACCTGTGGCGTACATCATAGGCTTGCGACCAAGTTTATCTGACAGGGTGCTGCCAACAAAACTGACAAACACCGAAATAACCGCAGCGAGTGACAATACCGAACCGACTTCAGTTGCCGAAAGAGCAAATTTTTTATACAGAATCACTGCCAAAAATGGCCACACCATATAAAAGCTGCCACGCGTTATAAATGAGCCAAATAACATAATCCACATTAATGGCGGAAACTGCTTTAAGCGAGAAGTTGAAATATCACTGTTCATTATTTTGTTCTTATTGCTGTGAAAAATGGCATGCTAAAACCTCAAGTTTGGTTTAGGTCAAGCCGGTTTTTAATAAACCTTGTACTATTGTGCTGTTTATATTTAACGCGCAGGCTTATTGTTTCGCTCGAGCTCAGTGGATAACTTAAATTTACATGGGCAATTCGCAATATTTAATAATACGTGTTTAGCGGTTGTATCGCATTGGCTTTTTTGAATTAAAAAACGTCAGCGGGTTTCTAGTAATATGTAGCGTAATTGACTGTGCTTGTTCCTTATTTTCTTGTATTGTGCATCAGCAACATCGTGCCTAATGATTATTGCTTGTGCGCAAACGGATATGCTTAAAAGTAAGGTTAACAGGTATTTCATTCGCGTTCCTTGCAAGTATTGCGTTACAAACAATGATTCAAATGCCGTTGTGCTTTTTTACACTTTGTGAATGGCACCAATCCCTGTGTAGTTAGCTAGCTTTAACAATTTATAGTTGTACCAGATATTGCAATGTACTACTACCGCGCAACTTTATCGCTTTTGTAAGAGATTGTAAGGTTGCGTTAAAGTGCAGTTTATATTTAGCAAATTCTTGCATGCGAATACCTCTAGGGGTGTATTAAATTAAAGGCTAAGTGTTTAATTTCGGTACTTTGTTTACTGTGTTTTTATTGATCTAGAATAATCACGCAAATGTGCTCAACGGTTAAACTTGCTTCGAATTGATGATTATTGCGACAACATTAGTTGGTGTTGTAATAGACGTAAGTGAGACTAAGTATGAAGCCAACCGCACTAAGCGAGCCGTATAGTGACAAAAAAGAGCCCTTATCTAAGTTTAAATCGCTAAAACTCAAAACCTACCTTCGTTTAGAAAACAACCCACTCGTCGAGCTTATTTCATCGCATTCCCATTCAACTGATTTTACGCATAAGCGGTCCGATTATATTCGCAGACGTTTATGGATTATGTGTTTGTTTTTTGCCTTTTCGGTGCCCTTATTTGGCTTCTTTGACTTTCTAACACTACCGCAAGCACATGCTCAAACCTTACTTGTGGCGCGTATTTCGCTCTCGGTGGCACTGTTTATTATGGCTTATCGCGTAAAACGCTCGTCTTCGGTGAGTTTAATAAAACATGTGATTGCACTGTCGTTTTTGTGCCCGTCGTTGTTTTATTTGTACATTATGCTGACGTTTAACAGCCTTGATAGTGTGCCGTTAATTTTTACCATGATGCCGTATTTAACATTGGCGATGATCGGGTTATTTCCACTGACTATTCGCGGTGGCGTGATTTTAATTAGCCTGATTTTTATTCCATTTATGCTAGTACAAGCGCACTTTTTTAACGGTGATTATTGGCATTTGTTTAACGGCGTTTGGTTATTTGGTTTGTTTGCTGGTATTAGTCTGTGGTTGCAAATTGCACAGCTTTCAATGTTGATGAATTTGTATCGTGAATCAACGGTTGATCCGCTCACAAAACTGATTAATCGACGCGTCATGTTGCGTCGTATTGAACAACTTAAACAACAAAATATCGGCTTTAGTGTAGTGATGTTTGACCTCGACCGCTTTAAACGAATTAACGATACCTACGGCCATCTTGCAGGCGATAACGTGTTAAAGGTGGCGTCGCACATTATTAAAAGCAAATTAACACGTAATGATATTGTTGCACGTTATGGCGGTGAAGAGTTTGTGGCAATTTTACCGAATACACAAACCACACAAGCAATTAGTTGTGCTGAGCAAATTGCATTGGCGCTAAAAGCAGAGCCGATAAAAATGAGTGATGAAAACAGCATTACAATCACATCTAGTATTGGTGTTACCCAATACCAACGCGGTGAAGCAATTGAAATGATGTTTAAACGTGTTGACGATTTGCTTTACGACGCCAAAGAACTTGGCCGTGACAGAGTAGTATCGGACATAACGTAACCCTCTTTTAGTTGAAGGGTTACGTTACTAAGCAATTTAAGCGTGTTGCGCTTTAATTGCTTTGGCAAGGCTCAATAAATCGAACCCTTTACCTATATCTAGCTGCATAAACGCCAATATTGCATGCATCACGACTAATATTTGTTGATGCGCTTTTGGATTATTAACGATATCTGCTTTTGCTGCGGCTAAGCCATGTTGTTGATAAGTTTTTAAAAGCCGAACTGAATGCTCCTCACCGGTAAGCGCTCTTGGTTTGGGTGTATAACCTAGCTCAGCAATTACGCGTTCAGCCAAGGTCCACACTGACCATGGATTCTGCCCCGTAATCAATTTTCCATCTTGCACTACTTGCTCTAGATATTGTGGGCCTGGCTGAAATGTTGCGCCACGTGCAACTAGTTTATCTTCGAGCAAAAACGGAAAAAGTGTCTTTGCATCAGGAATTAAAAATAACTCTTCTTCATTGGTAAAGCCCGATACGGTTTTGCCTTCGAGTAAATGGGAGCCATCATCCAAGGTAATATTTACCAGCGCCGCAGGGCCGTGGCATACGGCACTTACAACTTTGTTATTTTGATACAAGGCTTTGGTGATCCGTTTCACATCGTTGTTATCGGGAAAATCAAACATGGTGCCTTTGCCACCAACAAAATAAACCGCTTGATAATCATTTGGGTCAATTTGTGATAGTAACAAGGTATTTGCGACCTGTGCTTGAATGGTTTTGTCGTTTAAAAATGCGTAATCGTAAGCCCCCATATCCTCACCATCAATAACCACTGGCGGCTTACCACCTTTAGGGCTTGCAATATCTACCTCAAAACCGTTGGCAGTAAACACCCAATAGGCTCTGGCAAGTTCGGTATGCTCGTAGCCTGTTGGTTTATCTTGTCCCATTTTGTCAGTACTAGTGACGACTGCGAGGATTTTTCCGCGATAGGGTACGGAGCTTTCGGCGATATAAGGTAAATCACTTACTTGTGTATTTTTTAGCGCTGTAAAGTGGGCTTTATCAGGCAGTAAGCTTTTAAGCCAGGTTTTGGTGCCATAAAGTGAAGCAACACCAATCACGGCAATGACTGCTATTGTAATGACTAATTTTTTAATCATAGTTTCAGTTCCTGTTGTGTTGTTTGCCGTGACACTAACCTGACAGATGTGAAAAAAGCGTGAAGGAAGATCGATTCAGTTTTTTAAATTTTCTATACTGGCGGCAGTTTAAAGCCAAGTAAGCAAGAATTATGTATACAATTGAAATTGGGCAACTTGAACAAATGGTGCAAATCGAATTGGCTATTCCTGAATTTTCATCACCAAAAAAGCTTGCAGATATTAAATTACGCCTTGCTGGTAAACGCCATTTGTTACTTATTACCTATTACAATGGCGAACCGATTGGTTATAAACTTGGTTATGCGTTAAACGATACAACATTTTACAGCTGGTTAGGTGCTGTGGTACCAGAACATCGCGGTCAAGGTCTTGCTCAAAAAATGTTATTGCAGCAGGAAAATTGGCTGCAACAACATGGGTTTACTGCTGTTCAGGTAAAAACCATGAATCGTTTTCGTGCGATGTTGGCAATGCTCGTCAAAAACAACTATGCAATAATTGATCTTGAAAAAGCGCCAAGTTTTCAAGATTATAAAATTCGATTTGAGAAATTACTTGGCTAAATAAAAGCATATGCACGGAGGCAAAGATGTATAAAATAGTAATATGGTTGGTGATAGCGCTTTCTTTAGTTGTTGGGGTGATTGCTGCTGCAGCGTTTACGCCTGCACTTGGTTTTACCTTTTTGTTTTTGATATTTGCCGGTGTAATTGGCTATCAAGGTTATTTGCTCTCTGCGTTGATGTTAGTATTTATTAACACATTAGCCGTGTTGGCAAGTCCTGGCATCGCTAACGCCACGCTATCGTCGTTGGCAATGCTGGCTGGCATTTTTAGCGTGGCATTTGGTGGTGTGATGCTAGGTGTTAAAAAACAGTTCGCACTTGGGTCATCATAACTAAAACACCACTTGGTAAATGACTTGCGGAATGCGCAAACGGTCAATTTCGCGTTCTAAATCACGAATATCATGGCGAATTTCGCGCTTAATATCATCGTTTGTTTCATTACGATATTGCTCTTTGAGGCGGTATAAGCGGTCTTCTAGCTGTTTGATTTCCTTGTCGATATCATATTGCCGTTTACCTTTGTTGTAGTTTTTAACGAATGACTCGTTTAAACACACTCCGTTGTATGTTTGTCCGGCGCGACCAATGCGATAGCCGTTTTCTGGCGTGCAGTACACTTGGTTGCCTTGTTCGTATCCTTCTTGCCATTTTTTGGTATTTACATCGACGTTTACTTCCGCACAAGTTTGACGATAGTCATTGACCCGACTGCGCTTATAGCCGCTTTGACCGTCACTGTATCCTAAGTTATACCAATCAGCGGTTTTACATTTTTCTGGTGAAATAGCTGCGCAAGCGCTAAGTGATAAGTAAATAACGGCGAGACTCGCTGTTTTATAAAGTGTCGATAAGGTCATAGTCTTTCACAGTTTTGAGTAATTGTTTCAAAAATAGAAAATGCGCCATGAATATTAACTGAACACGCGGTAACACGTACGACATATTTTGCAATACTTTATGGCTTTAACTTAGGTACATTGCGGCGTAACATAAAGACATTGTGTCAGGTTATAATGACCTGAATGCCTAATTATACCAATTTTTACTGATTAAGCGGCTCACCTAGCCAACGTTATAACCACGGTAAAAATCTATGTATTCAGCTCTTTATAACTTTTAAAGGGCACAATTATGATTAACACACATCCTAATATCGTTATTATTGGCGGTGGCGCAGGCGGCCTTGAGCTTGCAAGTAAATTAGGACAAAAATTAGGAAAGTCACAACGCGCAAATATTACGTTAATTGATAAAAACCGCACGCACATATGGAAACCCTTGCTGCACGAAGTAGCAACAGGCTCGCTCGACACCAGTTTAGATGGCGTGTCGTATTCAGCTCACGCAGCAACCCACGGTTTTCAATTCATTTTGGGCGAGTTTATAAAACTCGATACCAACGACCAAACTATCAGTTTAAAACAACATAATGACGATAACGGCAAAGTACTATTGCCTGAGCGCACTATTCACTACGATAAACTCATTATTGCAATTGGCAGCATTAGTAATGATTTTAATACCCCAGGTGTTGCCGAACATTGCTACTTTTTGGACTCTCAACAGCAAGCAGAGCGTTTTCAGCATGCGCTGCTAAATAGCTTTACCCGTGTTCATCAAAACTCAAGTGGTGAAGAAAATACTAAATCAAATTCACTTTCAATTGCTATTGTCGGTGGTGGCGCAACTGGGGTGGAGTTGAGCGCAGAACTTATTCATGTTTCTGGTTTGTTAAAGCACTATGGCTTAAGCGAATTTAAAAGTACGCAGTTACGTATTCATTTAATTGAAGCTGGGCCGACTATTTTACCCGCATTGCCAAAGCGTATCAGTGATGCAGCGAGACGTGAACTACTTAATTTAGGCATTCAGGTACTTGAACATACACGCATTAGCGAAGCCAATCAGCATGGTTTTATCACCGCAGAGGGCGAGGAGATAGCTGCAGACTTAATGCTGTGGGCGGCGGGCGTAAAAGTGGCTGATTTTATAAAAAACATCGACGGACTAGAGTTTAATCGCAGCAACCAAGTGCTGGTTGACCCGTATTTGCAAGCCAAAGGAGTAGAGCATATTTATGTACTTGGGGATGCGTCGGCATGTGAGCAATCTGATGGAAGTTTTGTGCCGCCGCGTGCACAAGCAGCGCATCAAATGGCTAGTAATTTAGCGAGTAATATTCTTGCGGAGCTTAACGGTAAAGCCAAAACACCGTTTAAGTACAAAGATCATGGGTCGCTGGTTAATTTATCGCGTTTTAGTGCGGTAGGCAGTTTAATGGGCAATTTAACCAATAACAGTATGTTCATTGAGGGCAAACTAGCACGCTTAATGTACGTGTCTTTGTATCGCATGCATCAAAATGCCATTCACGGTCCTTTAAAAACCATGGCGCTTTGGTTATGTGAAAAGCTAATGCGTAGCGTCAGGCCAAAAATGAAACTACATTAGAACAATAGTTCAGAGTCTATTAGATTTTTAGCTTGGTGATTAACAGCATGTTAATCACCTGCTACACTGCAACACAAATAATGTTATTCAAGGTAGTAGAATGAATCCAATTATTGCACTGTTAAAAGAAAACAACATTAGCGATGAGCGTATTAATGAAATTTTTCAGGTGCTTACTGAAAACCCAATGGCTGCAATGCTAACTATTAGTCAACTGGGCTTACCGCAAGATAAACTGCAACTAGTGATGGGGCAAGTGATGCAAAATCCTGCACTTATTAAAGAAGCAGTCGCAGAACTAGGCCTTGATTTTTCAAAGGTTGAAGCCGCAAAAGCGCAGCTTAACAAGTAACAGTACTTGTCAGCGGTTTCATCGCTGAGTTAATTGCTATATCCAATAGCAAACGTATAAAAGGCCAGAATAATCTGGCCTTTTTAATTTATCTTGCGCTTTGCCAAGACAAATTCAGTTTTAGAGTTGATGAATTTGGCGAGAGAAATAGCCAGCTAATGGGAGTGATATTTATTATTTTATAACAACACGTTAAGAAGTGCTCCTTGGCACTACTTAATTTATCTAGCGCTATGATTGCCAACATACTTATTAAAATTGGGATTGTTTGATGGCAATCAATTGATTGTTGTTAAACGTAAATGTCGCAAACTCAGTGGTAATGGTATTGTCACTTTCACTAATCAACATATTGGGCTCAGTTTGTCTGAGCAAATGAAGTATATCGCTTTGACTGTATTGCGCGCTGCCTTTTACGATTAACTTGCTTAAGTGATCAATAGTGTGGTTTGTATCTTGATATGATTGATTTAAATAGGTGTAGCTTACGCCTTGATCAATCACCACATAGAGCCAAAACAGGTTGCTTGTAAATAGCACGAACAAGGTTGTAAAAAAGAGCACTTTCCATTTTTTCATAAACACGTCCTTATGGTGAAGTTTGTGGTTTATTGTGAGTCGGGTTTTACAGCCTCTGCGTACCAAGTGAATTGTGTTGAATGCGTGATCACTTTACCGACCAGCTGATCATTGATGAGTTTTACTTTATGCACTGGCATCCATGATTTGGTATGTTTTGTCACACCACAACCGATTAATAACAGCTCATTACCAGCATTGATTAATTCGATTAAGGAAAAGTCACACCTATAGCCATGTTGGTCGTGATATTGCCCGCTAAGTTGTCCGTTTTGCTGAGTTAACTCAAAGTGTTTAGGGTATTTAATTTCACCAAAATAAGTGTTTGGTGTTTCAACTTTAGTAACATGCCATTTGCCTAAAAATGGGTTTGCATAAAGAGGGCTTGCAGCGAGTAACAGGGATGTAACGAGAAAGAAAAAACGCATGATTGTCCTTATTCAGCATTGTTTGAAATACAAAAACCTCACATAAGTGAAGTTTTTGTATGTTACATCAATATGATGCGGCGTTATAGCAATAAGCCACACGGCCTTTAAAAACGCGTCTTTGGCTTTGATTATTGTGCGTGTTTTTGTAACACCAGCTCATTTAAGCAATGTACCACATTGCCACTTGCAACTTCCGCTTGCTGGAAATGATGTATGATGCCATCAAAAATACCATCGTCTTTAAGCCAGTCTTGCTGCACCAGCTCTATGGCTTGGCGTACATGCTGATGCACTGTTTTATGGTGTTTATCAAGCGCTTTAAATGAAGCTAGACGCGAGAATACAGCGTTGCCTTCCCCGTGATGATACCACTGACCAAGACGGCACTCAGAGTGAGATTCTTGCACAGCATCAGATTCTGCACCAAGCCCGCCTTTTTCAGCGCCAATGTAGCCATTTTGCATGTAGATGATGTGATCAATTTTAACCAGTGAGGCGAATGCACGATCTTTGGTTTGGCCCACAACATTGATAGTGCGCTCGGCCGATGTGGCTATAGTGTCAAATTCGGCCGAGAAGGTCGTCATTTCATCGCCAATTTGTTTCGCGCTGTTGCTCACTTCATAGGTTTGCTGCACCATGCTTTCTACGCGTGAGGTTAGCCCTGAAATAATTGCAGTAATTTCGTCGGTTGATTCACGTGTTTTTACCGCTAAATGACGCACTTCGTCGGCAACTACAGCAAATCCGCGGCCTGATTCACCAGCACGTGCCGCTTCAATTGCTGCGTTTAACGCCAATAAGTTGGTTTGTTCAGAAATATCGCTAATTAATCGTATTGTTTGCTCGATCCGGTTACTGTCGTTCGCTAATACATTGGCGGTTTCTTCTACTGTATGCATGCGCTCGTTAACTTGCTCAATAGCATGCTTTAATTCAGCTACGGTTTTATGACTAAAATCAGCGCCTTGCTTACTTTCGATAGCCATGGCCGCAACATCGTCCATATCGGCTGATAACGCCGCCATTTGGTGTTGCGTGTCTTTCAAATTATCAAGTAAATTGCTGGTGTTAAGGTGGTGCATTTCGCTTAGCAGGCGATTTTGCCTTGCAAAGTGATCGGCTTGTTCCATTGCTTCAATCGCTACATTAACGTTATTCATGATGTAAGCGAATTCTCCAGGCAAGCCTTGCACTAATCCCTTGCGATGAAATTCGCGTTTTCCGGCGCGCGAAAAACTGTTCGAAAATTCTTTAAAATTGGTCTCTACGATATCGAGAAAATCATTTAGCTGCCATGCAACTTGACCAATTTCACCAAGCCCTTTGGTGCGGGTTACTCGCACATGTGTTTTGCCTGCAATTGCTTCAGTGAGAGTAAGGTGTATTGCTTTTAGCGCGTTAAGTGGGCGTTTTTGATCTTGGTAAGCAAAAAAGGCAAACACCATGGCCAGTAGCGGCGATAAGATATTTATTAAGCTGATGCCACTGGTGACTATGCTATTAATGGCAACCAGTAAATTTAAGGCGACAAAGGTTACGCAGGCAATAAACAGTTTTTGGCTCAAAAAAGGGATGTTTTTGCTTACATTGCTTGTATGATTTGGCATAAAAATCTCCTTATTCGGCTGCGTACAGATCTAATACAAAGGCTTCATAACTGGTGTTGTGGTAGGTTTGCAAATACTCATTTAACCAACACCATGCGCCGTTTGCCCCATCACGTTTGCCATGTTGTGCTTCTACTTGAAGCATTTTTTGATACACCTCGCTAATTGTTTTTATAGCGGCGTCAGGCGGAGAGCGCCTTACAGAAAAGAAGCCTTGTATTTCGCCGTTAACCAAATCAGGTGTGACATTTGCAAATACCCAATAATAATCGCCATCGGCGGTGAGGTTTTTAACAAAACCAAAGAATTCTTGCTTGGCTTTTAGGGTTTTCCACATGCCGTAATACACACCTCTTGGCATATCTGGGTGACGAATAATGTTATGTGGTTGGCCAATGAGTTTTGATTCAGGAAAGTTACTTACCCGCATAAAGGTGCGATTGGCGTAAGTAATATTTCCACGGATATCGGTTTTGCTAATGATAAGTTCGTCTTCAGCAAAATGAATTTGCTGTGAAGCTCTTGCTAATTTGGTCACGACGGGTGTTCCAACAAATTGATTTAATGACGATATTTTATGTTTGTTGGCAAGCGTTAAAACTGCACTAAATCAAAAAATCAGTGCATTTATAAAACTTTGATTGTGAAAAGCGTATTTTTTATGTGTTTGATCAAGTTATTTCCACATAATTATTTTAACTATATGTTTAAGTGAGAATTATTCTTTCAAAGCGGGGTGGCATTAGCTAAAAAAAACTTAAATGTTAACTAAAAGCCCCTCGCTTAATAGGGTTAAATCAATTAAAATATCGCAAATTTTTTCGCAGTAGTGAGTTGTTATGTCGTTACCTCCATGTCCTAGTTGTAAATCAGAATATGTATATCAAGATCAAGATAATCTTGTTTGTCCAGAATGCGCGTTTGAGTGGAACCCTGAGGAGCAAGCAAAAGAGGATCTTATCGAGGTAAAAGATGCGAACGGCGCATTATTGGTTGAAGGTGATAAAGTTACCGTAATTAAAGACCTAAAAATCAAAGGCAGTTCGCAAGTGATTAAAATTGGCACCAAAGCACAAGTTCGTCGCGTGTTCGATAAAAAGGATCACGAGCTTGACTGTAAAGTAGATGGTGTTGGCGAAATGATGGTAACTGCGAAGTTCGTTAAAAAAGCG
The DNA here is from genome assembly GCF_021654175.1 of Pseudoalteromonas sp. MMG024. Lineage (NCBI taxonomy): Bacteria > Pseudomonadati > Pseudomonadota > Gammaproteobacteria > Alteromonadales > Pseudoalteromonadaceae > Pseudoalteromonas > Pseudoalteromonas sp. MMG024. The sequence goes on along the minus strand of NZ_JAKFZO010000003.1, from coordinate 230,433 downwards.
TAATTGCGTTTCACATTATTTATAAAAAACGGCAGGCGTAATAGCCTGCCGTTTTTTTATAGCGTTTCAATTTAGTCTTAGCAATTTTTCGCAAGCCTATTTAAAGGTACTCTTCCATTTTCCTTTGCTTGAGCTCGAAGGTTAATTAACCCCTTGCATCATTCTTAGCTGGTTTACCATTTGCGCTATTTGCCGATCGTTTGGCAGTAAACGCGTAAGGTTTTCAGCATAAAATAACGCTTGCTTAAACTGGTTTAACGCAATGTAACTTTGCGTCCGGCTATAGCTAATATCTGGGTTTTTCGGGGTAATCGCATAGGCCATTTCAAAATAATGAATTGCTTCGTGAATATTCTTTTGGTCTTGCAGCAATAACGCGTAAGTGTATAAGTAATTTGCATTTTTAGGGGCAAACCGAGTGGCATTTTCTAGGCTTTTAAGTGCATTTTTCTTTTCATTGCTGCGTATTTGGCTCATTGCTAATGCGTAGTAAACATCGCTTGCCTCATGATTGACACTGAGCGCCTGCTTAAGAATATTTTGAGCTTTTGATTCATCACCTTGCTGGCGATATAAATCGGCAAGGTTTACATACGCTGGCATAAAAATAGGTTCAATTTTTATCGCATCGAAATAGTGCATTTCTGCGGCTTTAGGCTCTGCCAACTCAAGCGCTAACAAGGCTAAATTAGAGTGTGAAAATCCACGTTCCGCGTTAAATTCTTGGCTTTTTTTGTAATCGTTTAGTGCGGCGCTTAAACGCGCCTTATCTTGCTTTGACAGCTCATTTGGAAAGGGCGCGTTCAACATGCCGGCCAGTGAGCGCGCTGCCTCAATGCGCACACTGTGGTGAGTTGAATCTAATAAAAAATTAAAAAGACGCCAGCGGTCTGTCACTGGATAGGGCGTCGCAGCATTAATTGCGGCGATGTGTTTGAGTGGCGATGGGTCTTTTACTGCCCGCGCAATCGCAACTAACGCGTTATTGTCGGGTGTATTGCGCATACGTGTGAGTGCTGAAGCTCTAACAATGGTCGAATACTGTTTATCTTGCGCGATACGGGGCAGTAATTCAGCTGCGTTTGGCGCACGCTCGTCGACGCGATGAAAGCTGGTGGCAAAGTGTTGTTTGCCAATATGTTTACTATTTGGGTGCCACGTTTTAATTTTCGAAACCGCCCAGCTTGCCGTTTGATCTTGGTGACATTGGTTACACGCATTACTGACACCCGTTTTAATCGTTAAATCAGGTCTTGGCACTTTAAAACTGTGGTCGCGACGGGCATCAACTTGCATGTAAGTTGTGGTGGGCATATGGCAATCTACACATTGGCTGCCAATTTCATTTGTTGCGTGGCCATGATGTTTTGGTGTATCAAAAGTGGTGCTTGCATGGCATTGGGTACAGGTTAAATTACCTTGCAGTTTTAACTTACCACTGTGCGGGTTATGACAGTTAGTGCAGGTGACACCTGCTTGGTACATTTTACTTTGCACAAATGAGCCCCAAACGTAATTTTCATCTCATACTTGACCATCTACTTGATAGAGTTCAGGGGTTAATAGCGCCGGTTGAAATGCATTGAAAAAATCATGGGGTCCATGGCGGTCAGCCAAATTTGAACGTCGGCCGTGACAGGTGGCACACATAGTAAATTGTTTGGATTCTTTTAAAGGCGAAACGCTTTTCACCGTGCCATCAGCCTGGCTTTGAAATAGCGATGTTTTTTGCCCAATAACATGGGTAAAGCCTCTGTTTTTGATTTTGTTATTACCACTCGCCCACTTTAAGTGTTGTTCACTGTCGCCGTGACATGCGTTGCAGCTAACATTAATAGCGGAAAACGTTGAGTTAAAAGTGTTACTTTTAAAGTCGGAGTTCTTTTGAAAGTCAGTGGAGTGACAATCGGCGCACATATGGTTCCAATTTTGCCCTTTTTGGCTCCAGTGAAAGGCGTCTGTTTCACTTTGCTCAGGATGAAGCACAAACCAGCGTTGCCCCCCCTTGCTGTTTACTTCGGCTGTCCCATGCAAATGGAAAAAACTGGTAATGACCGTTACCAAAATCAAACATATATTGTTGCAGAGGATGATAGCCAAAAGTATATGCCACGGCGTAAGTTGTTAATTTGCCAGTAAGGTTTGGCATTTCAATATAAAAACCACTGTCTTTTTTGAAAAAGCGCGCTGTTTGGTTTTTATAAGCTAAGCTTGCGTTGTCAAAGTTACCTAAAATTGACGAGTCGCTTGCGACTTCCATGGCATGAAAGTGGTGTGAAGTCTGCCAATCTGCAACTTGGCTTTGGTGGCATGTTGCACATACCTGTTCGGGCTTTTGCGCTGGTAACGCAAGGGCAAAGGTACAAAATACGCTGTAACTTAGAATAAAAAAAGCGAGCCAAGCCTTAGACATAATCCATTATCTTTTTATTGTTTTTCAACCTTATAACAAGTTGTAGGTTTAAACGCAAAGGCTTAGCCTGCACTCGGGTTAAGGTGTTACTCCCGCAGGCACGTATGAGCTATGTTGTTTTATAGCGCTAGCTTAGCAAAAGGCAAATTTGTGCGCCAAAAGCGAGTCTATTGCATCAAGTTTAATGCAATAACATGTAAAAGGTGCTGCTAAAGAGTAATTTGTGATTTCGAGCTCAGGACTTAATGTTTCAAACAACATTGTTTGCTTTTAAAGCGTGAGAGTAATGGAGCATGTGTGAATTTAAGTGTTGTTTTTTTTAATAGCGATTGTTTGCGTCGCGTGGCGTAAAAGTCGACTACTTTACTATCAAAATAAATCGCTAAAACCAGTGCCACTATCGTTAGGGAGGGGGCATAGACAAGTGATGCAATCACATCACCTTTAATGGTTAAGTTGATCATTAATGGCGTTAAAACGACCAATGTAGCAAGTAAACGATAGAAAATTAGAAATATTTGAAACATGGTAATGGCTCTGTGTATAGCTGTTTGCGTAATTGCTACTTTAGAGCCAAAAAATGGTCATGACAAAAGGATAATATTCACTCTATAGGTGAATACCATTCATCTATTATCAACGTAGAGCTCTGGTGATGTAGTTAGCCAATTTATAAAGCACTGAATATCGTGACGACCTGCGTCTTCTTCTCGGTACACGGCGTAAAGACCACGTTCAAAAGGAACAAACTCATTAAACGGTGCAATCAATGATTGGTTTTCCAGCCGTTGATTTTCAAGTGGGAAAATCGCCAACGCCATGCCTAATCCCTGAGTTGCCGCATTAATTGAAGAGTCGTAATCATTAAAGGTAAGCACGCGTTTTGTGTTGGATAAAGTAATGCCTACAGCACGAGACCATTGTTGCCATACATCGTCCATGTAGGCTAAATCAATTAACGGCAACTGGTTAACATGCGCTAATTTATTGATTTTATGTTGAGCTAAAAATGGCGCCGAGCAAACCGCAGATACTGATAGGTCAAGCAGCTTTTGGTGTGTGGTATTGGGCCAATTACCTCGGCCAATGCGAATTGCTAAATCAATGTCGTCGTAGCGCAAATCAGCTACGTGGTTACCGGTTTCTATTCTAAGTTCAATGTCTGGGTGTTTTGCTTGAAATGCGCCTAATTTTGGAATAATGATGCTACTTGCTAGGGTTGTAAAACACGAGATTTTTAATGCTTGCGATGAAAACCGGTTGCGGGTTTTACGCGTACCAAGTTCAAAGCAGTCAAGCCCTTGTTGCACGTAATTTAAGTACATTTCTCCTGCAGCGTTTAGTTCAACACCACGGCTTTTGCGTTGAAATAAACTAAACCCTAATTGCTGCTCAAGTGCTTTTATTTGATGACTTACCGCAGAGGGCGTAATGCATAGCTCATTACTGGCCGCTTTAAAGTTTTGGTGACGTGCCGCTGCTTCAAAAATACTCAGTAGATGAAGCGGCGGGTATTTATGTTTCATCGAAAACACCATGTGAACGTATTGACTAGCACAATTAATTTACGCTTAAGGTGAATTTTATTCAACCTTTTAATTACAGTCTCTATTTCTTGCCTGAGCAAATCATGGCTTTAGTTTAAAAACTCGGTACAATAAAAACATGATAAATTTTAATGAGTTGTAAAATGAGCGCTGTGAAAAAAATAATAAGTAAGGTGGCGTTTGAGTTAATTGTGATCACCTTAGGTGTATTGGTCGCGCTTGGCATTAACGCTTGGTACAACACTTACCAACAACGACAACAAGCTGAAGTGTTATTGGGTAAAATTGCTTATGAACTAACGCAAAACATAGAGCGATTAGAAAGTGCAGCAAGTGCTTATAACGATAACATTATTAAGTCGCAGCGTTATGTCGCTGAGCTGGAAGAAACCGGTGAATCGCCAAGGTTTGAGTTTGTATTAAAAATGCTCAATGTTGATCAAGGGGCATGGCGTTTTTCACAAAGTCGTGAGGAGTTAAATACCTTACCTGTTGAGCTGTTAATCGCGCTTGACCTTGCCAATCGCAGTAATACTGAAGCCAAACATATGGTGAACACCTTTATTTTTGAAGGCCATGACGATTTGAGTGAATTCTCAGATAGCGATTTAAATGAACGTTACTTAGACGGTGTGGAGCGCGAATTTAAACAAATTAAGTTTTATGTGGATTATGCGTTAATGAGTTCACAGCAAGCGCTTTCACGCTTAAAAGAATACCGCGCTACTGGTAAATTAGTCGCTCGTAAAGAGAATGTAACCCTCTCGACAGAGTTGTAAAACAAGAAAGTACTTTTCGATATTAATAAGGATATTACTTTGAAAAATTGGGTATGTGCATTGGCTGTCACTATGTTAGCTGGATGTGGTTATTTTGGAGCACCCGTGCGCGAATTTGATTCTACGGTTAAACAGCTTAATTTAGCAAATACCGTTGAAGGGTCGTGGCAGCGGGTTTGTTTTATTACGCCATACACTGATAATCAACGAGCTCGCAAAGTGTTAGGGTTTAAGTTTGATGTTGAAAAATTGACTCGAATTAAAACTAATGACGGCGTGACACTGTTGGTTTTTATTAAGGACAATCAAGTAGAACACTATTTTGAAACACCACGCGGCAATATTGATTTTACTAGCGTTACGCCTACATGCATTGATCGTGAAAATGCCCATTTTAAACTAGAAAGTGACAGCAACTGGACTCGAGCGGTTCATAGCGGAAAAGGAGAGTAAAGCCCAATGGTTTCAATCGAAACATTAAACCAAACCCATTTTAATCGACTTGCTAACGTAACATTGGCAAGTGAGCAATTAAAGTTTGCTTGCAGTGCTAAGGAGTTTATTCAAGAAGCAAATCCAGCGGTGCATTTACATGTAATTAAACAGCATGATGAGATCATTGGCTTTTTTAAGCTCGATACCCATTACAGCAAGCATTACGATTTTTGCCCAACTGACGGTTTAGGGCTGAGATCGTTTGTAATTGATGAGAAGCAACAAGGAAATGGCTTAGGTAAGCAGGCGATTGCTGCATTACTTAAATATTTAACGCAGTACTACGGCGATTATAATTGGCTTTACCTAACCGTTAATTGTAAAAATGCCATTGCACAACGCTGCTATCAAAAAAGCGGTTTTACTGAGGCTGAATCCCTTTATTTAGGTGGTCCTGTTGGCCCGCAACACATTATGTATAAAGCGTTATAAGCAACCAATAATCAGCTTCACGTTAACGCGTTACAACAATATTTACAGATTAATCTGTAAAAATCGCTTTCTATTTTAACTGGTCAGATATACAGTAAAAAAATAAAAGGAATGCGATTATGAAATATACAGGTAGTTGTCACTGCAAAGCGGTGCAATTTAAATTTGAAAGTCTACCTATTAAAGATGCGTTGCAATGCAATTGCTCAATTTGCATTTAAAGATGCGTTGCAATGCAATTGCTCAATTTGCATTCGTAAAAATGCGATAATGTCTAAACATTACGTTAGCGCGCAGCAGTTTACATTGATTTCTGGCAAGGATGATTTGAATACCTATCATTGGGGTGATCACGATGTAAATCATCATTTTTGCAAACACTGCGGCATTTATCCGTTCCACGACACCCTATACAAACCGGGCGAGTATCGTTTGAACCTGGGTTGTGTTGATAATCTTGAGCCGCGTGAATTAACAATTACCTATTTTGATGGTCGCAATGAATTGTAGCGAGATGGGTTGTTGAGCTTTATTTTTGATTGATAAAAGTGAACGTAAAGTTCGTATTAATTAATTTTATTGTTAGCGGCGAGTTGCTCATAATAGCCTTGTTACTTGGATAACACTGGAGAACAAAATGAGTACATTAATCAATTCGTTAAAACAAGCACTGACGCAACCAGCGACGGCACCAAAGCAGGTATGCAATTACCCGAACAATTACTACGGCGACCAATGTTGTAAATAAACGCTTAACTCAAAATTGCGACAATATAATGCACTGCTAACGCTGGAAGCCAGCTGAAAAGCAGTGTATTTTACCCTTTTATTTTTGATCGTTAGGGATGTTGTCATTGTGACGCAAAAAAATTTATTAAAAGCTGAACGTGTCGCGTTTATTTTAGATGAACTTGAAAAGCGTTACCCAAATCCCCCTATCCCACTTGATCACAGCGATCCCTATACCTTATTAGTTGCAGTTCTTTTGTCGGCGCAATGTACTGATGAAAGGGTAAATCAAGTCACGCCAAAACTATGGCAACTAGCCGATAACCCGTTTGATATGGCAATGCAAACGGTTGAGGATATTCAAGCGATTATAAGGCCTTGTGGGCTATCGCCGCAAAAGTCCAAAGCCATTAAAGTGCTGTCTGAAATGCTTGTTGTAAATCATAATGGGCAAGTGCCACAAGATATGGCTATTTTAGAAACGCTGCCAGGTGTGGGCCATAAAACAGCAGGTGTTGTAGTGGCGCAGGCATTTGGTGTTCCGTCGTTTCCAGTCGATACACATATTCACCGCCTTGCACAACGTTGGGGGCTAACCAATGGTAAAAATGTGGCGCAAACCGAAAAAGATTTAAAACGACTTTTCCCGAAAGAACGCTGGAACGATTTGCATCTGCAAATTATCTATTATGGACGTGAGTTTTGCACTGCGCGTGGGTGCCACGGTTTAGTATGCCCGATCTGCACAACTTGTTATCCTAATCGAAAGCACGCGAAAGTGATTAAAAAACCTTAAGGTCTGTTTAATAGTGTAGCTTTACCCCCAAGGGCAGTGGTGATTTCTTCCCTTGCCTGTATTGGAATTTCCTTGATTTAGAGCGGTAAACCATACTCATTCTGTTTTGTTAGTGAAATAAATGATCAATGCTTAAAATATTAATAAAGATAACCAGTCCCCCAGTACTTCACATCAATTCGTATGCCGCATTGCTAATACATAAATCGTAATGCAGCCGAATGCTCTAATATTTATTTATTGAATGTTATATTCAGGTGTAAATATCGTTAACATTTTGAGTGTTAATACCGATACCAAATAGGTATATTAAATTTGTAACCTGTTATACAAAACAATAATAAAGGCAGTATTATGAAAATGCGCACCAAGTTAATTGCGGGATTCGCCATCACCGTAATTGTGCCTATTCTGGCAATCGCTATGCTCGCACTCTCGCAGGCGAAAAGTGATGGTTTCACCCGATTTTTAGCAACCACCCATGCTGAGATCCGCCAAGTAGAAAAAGGCTTTAATCTATTTTTTCAACAAGTTAAACACAATGCTGACTTTTTAGCACAGGCCAATGTTGTAAAAAATGTGCCAACAGATGTCACCACATATATGGACGCTGAAAAGTCGATGGACCCGCTGGCAGCAGTGGCCGGTGAGGCAGATATTTTTACTCTGTATGAAACCTTTGGCAAAACCCATCAAGAGTTGCTGTTTGTTTATTTGGGCACAGAGCAAGGCGGGTTTATTCAATACCCAGCAGAACCACTTGGAAATTACGACCCGCGTCAGCGCCCGTGGTATAAATTAGCACAAAGCGCCAAAGGCAAAACCGTTATTACCGAACCCTATCAAGGTGTAACAGGACAAGCTATGGTGTCAGTGGCCAAAGCGATTAATAATGACAATGGTCAATTTGTTGGTGTGCAATCCCTTGATGTGACCTTAGCCACACTGACCGATATTGTATCGAGCATTAATATTGGGGAAACAGGCTATTTAATTTTGGTTGATGGCTCGGGCACTGTGCTTGCTGACCCTAAAAATGCTGATAACAATTTTAAAGCTATTTCTGAATTGTCGTCACCGATTTATACATCGCTTGCGGATAGCCTATCAAGCAAATCATTTACCATCGAAACCAGTAATAACACGTTAGAAGCAACTACTTATTTTTCAGATGATCTAAATTGGCGTTTTGTGGCTGTCATAGAGCAAGATGAAATTCTACAATCTGCATCGGAAATGAAGGTATTTATAGGCATTATCGCATTGATAATGATTGCACTATTTGTGGTAGTTGGCGTTATCTTAGCCAATCGCATTGTTTACCCAATCGAAAAAGTATCTGAAGGCCTAAAAGAAATAGCGCAAGGTGAAGGGGATTTATCGAAACGCCTTGATGTGATTGGCAATGATGAAATTAGCCAATTAGCAAAGTGGTTTAATCAATTCCTATCTACAATTAACGATCTTGTTAAAGATATAAATCATAAATCGCAAATTCTAAATGATGCGGCCACTGTGTCGGGTGTAAAAGTCACAGAGATTATGAACGCAAGTCACGAACAAGAGGGAAGCAGTGAAGAAGCTGCAAAAGGCACGGTAACACTTGCTGACGTAGCAAAACAAGTCTCTGATGATTGCACTATTGCTATGAGTGATATCGTGCAAGCAGAGAACTTTGCTGATGAAGGTAATAATGATGTTAGGCTCGCGGTAAATGAAGTCACTAGTTTAAACGACTCGTTAAGCGAATCATCACAGGCCATGACCCAACTTGAAAAAGAAAGTGAAAACATTACCAAGATACTTGATGTGATCCGTGGAATTGCAGAACAAACCAACTTGTTGGCACTGAATGCGGCGATTGAAGCGGCGCGAGCGGGTGAGCAAGGACGTGGCTTTGCGGTGGTTGCTGACGAAGTACGTACACTGGCAAAACGTTCACACGAATCAACCGAAGAAATCGATAAAGTTCTCAACAGTTTAATTGAACAAACCCGCTTGATGTCAGATAAAATGGCAAGCAGTGTTACGCGCTCACAAGGCGCCATCGAAAAGGCAGAAAAAGCACATAACTCGTTTGATGACATTAGTAGTGCGGTTAGCAAAGTTAAGCAACTGATTTCACAAATTTCAGATGCCGCGCAGTCTCAGTATGATGCCGCCGATGAGATTAACCGCGACATCACGGGTATTAGCGATTCGGTAAAATACACTGCTGGTTCTGCCGATGAATTAGCCGAAGGCTCTCAGCAACTCGTTGCATTGTCGGACGATTTACGCAGCCTAGTAAATCGCTTTCATGTGAACTAATACGGCTATTGGGCTTGGCAAATACACTGTTGCCAAGCCGTTATCTCCCTTTTAAAAAACCGTCAATCTACCTCTATACTTTACCTTTCTGCACATCATAGGGCGAAAAAGTGGTCTACACTTTAGATGGTTCAGCCGTAGGTTAATGCTATGTCACGTTGTGTATTATGGTTAATTGTTATGTGTTGCTTAGCGTTTTTTGTGCATGCCAATGAGGTTTCGCTGCCAAAAAATAACGCCGATATTTCTGACGTGATCCATTTTCTTAAAAAGAATTCCATCAACAGCCCAAAAATAGTCATAAGTTATATAGAAGATAACAAGCTAACGCAAAAAGCGTTTAGCAATGAGGATAAAATTAAAGTATTAAGCTATTACGCTCAGGCGAATCAATTTATAGGCGAAATTGAAAAAGCCAACGCCCTGCTAGCAGAAGCATTTACCATAATCAGTAATGGCTCTGTATCAGCTGACACGCAGGCAATTGCCTTGTTTGTGCGCGCTGTGATTAGCAGTGAAACGACACAATACACACAAGCACTCAGTGATTTGAATGCGGTTATTGCACTTTATCCTAAAGATAGTAATAACAAAAATATAGGTAAGGCTTATCAAACCCTCGCAGATACATATCTACTGATAAATGACTACAAAAATACCTTTGATGCGCTATACAAAAGCCAATTTGTTTTTAAGGCAATGAAAGATCAAACCATGCTCGCTGTGAGCTATGGTCGCCTTGGTTCGGTCTATCGTTCAATAGGGGATTTCGATAAAGCCCTTGAAAATATGCTTAAATCACTTAAAGCATTAGAGGGTACCCAGGCTGAAAGGCGCGTTGCAATTACCTACAACAATACCGCAATTATCTATAAAGACTTAGGCCGCTATGATGAAGCGATTAACTTACACAAACGATCGCTCAATCTAAAAGAAAAAATTGGTTATCAGCGTGGCATGGTGTATTCCTACAATAACTTGGGTGAAACATATCGACTAAAAGGCGATAAAGTACAAGCCCAGCGCTACTTAGATGAAGCACAAGCCCTGGCGGTAAAGCTTAATAATACCATGTTACTCGGTTCTACTTATTTATATCGAACACGCATAGCTAAACAAAACAAGCAGTTAGAGCAAGCGTTAACGCATCTAGACAATGCCATGACGATTTACAAAAAGCGAGATTCAAAAGCACGTATATCGGAAGCATGGGTTGAATATGGAGATATTTACTTCGCGCAAAACGATTTTGTAAAAGCTGAAAATAGCTATCAACACGCTATTGAACTAAGTCAGGCTGTGCAAAAAAATGTCGTGACCTTTGCCGCCTATGAGGGCTTAGTTAACGCGTTAAAACAACAGCAAAATTACCAAAAAGCGCTTAATGCATTAATTGTCTATCAAGGGTTAAAATCGGCCTTATTTGATAAGCAAAGCCAACAGCGACTTGAATCTTTAATTGTAGAAAATCAATTATTTCATGCTCAGCAAAAACTAAAGTTTGTTCAGCAAGAGGGCAAGTTAAAGCAGGCCGAGTTAGAGCGGGTAGAAACGCACCGAAACTGGAGTGCTTTTACCCTGGTTGTTATTTTTATTATTAGCTGGTTAATTTATCGAAAAGTACAGCAGCATAATCGTATAAAAGTAGAGATCGGAGCGCGCAAAGCAATAGAAGAAAGCGAACGAAGACTCAACCTTGCACTTTGGGGCAGCGGCGATACGCTCTGGGATTGGGACTTAACTAGTGGCGAAATTACGCGCGAAAATTTACCGACTTACTCTCGCTTTTCATCAAATGCTTCAGGGCTTGATGCAAAAGCACTGAAAGAATTTGTGCATCCCGACGACTATTCATCACTTACCGATGCGTTTGACGCCCATATTCGCAATAAAACGCCGTTTTTTGAAGCGAGTTATCGGGTGCTAGACAAACAAGGTGAATGGCGCTGGCTGCTTGATAGGGGCAAAGTAGTTGATACCGATGAGTATGGTAAAGCATTGCGCATTACGGGAACGCAACGAGATATTACTAAACTAAAGCAACAAGAAGTTGCGCTATTAGAGTTAAACAGCGAGCTTGAGCAGCGCGTTGCACAAAGAACGAATGAACTTGCAACAATGAATCAGCAACTGATGCATACAATTGAAAAATTAGAAGTTGCTCAAAAGTACATTATTGAAGCCGAAAAACACGCAGCGTTAGGAAGCATGGTTGCGGGGCTTGCCCATGAAATAAATACGCCGCTTGGCACTGCGATCACTGCCGTAAGCCATCTTAAAATGCAAACAATGACTACAGAGTCGCAATTTAAAAGTAAGACCTTATCAAGCCAAGCGTTTGAGAGCTTCTTAAATGATGTGAATAACAGTAGCGAATTGATTGAAAGTGGGGTTGGTAAGGCTGGCGAACTGGTAGAGCGGTTTAAACTGCTTGCCGGTAAAAATAGCGAACAAAAGCCGACTGTAATAAACCTTTCGACCCTATTATTAGAAAGCTTTAAAGTGGCGTTAAACACGCTGCAACGTGACCCTGAAACTGCCAACTTAACCATCAGTGGTGATGTGGAGTTAGTTAGTTTTGCGGCAACATTAGCGCAAGTATTTAATATTATTGTAGAAAATGCGTTACTGCATGCTGATGTACCGTATGTAGAAATAACCTGTGAACTGTCTAAAGTAGGCTCAGGTGTTGAAATAAATTTTTATGATAACGGTAAAAACATTAAGGTTGGCGATGAAAAACGGATATTTGAACCTTTCTATACACGAAAACGTCAGTGCGGATATGCAGGACTTGGTTTGCACATTGCCTACAATAATGTAACACAAGACCTTAATGGCAGTATTGAGTGTTACCGCGATGCAAGCAAAGGGCTCGGATATAAAATAAAGTTACCCTCTATTGAAAATTAAAAATTTAGCTGGCTAGATGTTGAGATTTAATAATGTCTAGACGTCTTAATGCCTATTTTAAGTGCAAAATGAAACGCGAGAATACAAGTGTTTCAAACAACGAGTAAACATCTAAGTATTTATTTATCAATCGGTTATGCCTAAATTAACTATGTGCTTTTATCATTTCTAAACGTCATTAAATGCGTTTAAACATCGAGGATTTACAACTAAGGTTTAATTGCGTTTTATGCCTTACGCTTTTCTAGTATAAAGTTGCTAATTTACCTCAATATGAAAAGAATTTTAGTACCCGTTTTAATTACATATTGTTATAACTTATTGTTTTACTTGCGGTGTAAAATCACATAATCTGGAGATGGCATTCTTATGACAATTAACTAAAGGACGTTATAAGTGACAAGGACGAAATCTCAAGTTTACTTACAAGTTGCCGCTAATGCGCAACAACAAAACACAACGGAAATTCTACTTAAAGTACTCGAAACATTGTGCTTAAACGTAAAGGTAGAGTCGCTGTTCCCAGCAATAATCGATTCATCGGACAGTGCAGAACTGTATTTAATTTGCGCTAAAGATGCGCCGTGGAATGATATGTTGCCCAGCGCGCTTATTAATCTGGCGCGTCATCATAAAGTAGTGATTTATGACGCGCATAAAGATAATATTTGCGAACAATTACTACTGCTCGCTAATGTTAAAGGTGTTTTTTACCAAAACGATACACCCGATGTATTGTTTAAAGGCGTACAAAAAGTACTGAACAGCGAGTTGTGGTTTCAACGTGGTGCAATTTGTGATGCATTTTCAAATCTGTTGGCGCTACAGTTACAACGGCAAGATAGCAGTGGGCACAACGAAGCGTTAGATAAGCTTACCAACCGCGAACGCACAATTATTCGCTTGGTGTCGCAAGGCGCACAAAATAAAGACGTTGCTGAGCAGCTGCATATTAGTGACCATACGGTCAAAACCCACCTTTACAGTGCGTTTCGCAAAACCAAAGCGCGAAACCGCATTGAATTGGTTAACTGGGCACAACAGTTTTTGCCTTCGCTGGTTAAAAGCGGCATTGATATTAGTCATCAAAGTTAAATCCAAGAAATAGCGCTTTTGGATAGCTATGGCAATCGCTTAAGTGATTGCCATTTAGCATAAAACGAGAAAAATCCGATGAATTAACAGCATCGGATTTTTTTATACTTATTTTTAGGGTAATACACCAACTTCATGATGTTAAAATTATTACTTGGAAACTAAAAAAGTTTGTAACGGGGGTTAGATGAGGTTATTTAAACTAGCGATGACCGCTACAGGTATTTTGTTACTGTCATCTATGCTTTTTTACAATAAGCATGGGATTGCATGTGAGGCTGCTCCGCTGCTTGGGTTTGAGCAAATTGATGCGGAAATTTATGTCGATGCGACATTAAGTCAAACAGAACGAGACGCCCTGATAACCTTTGTTGATAAAGCGCAAGAAAGGGTTAGTGCAGCTTTTGGTGATATGAGTTCAAAACCTCGTTATATAGTGACAAAAAAGAGTGCTCAATTTGGCTTTAACCCAACAGGCATGGCCAGAAGCTCATTAACACGAGAGTGTGTTTTTATTGGTCCTAAAGGCATCAATGTCGATGTTATCGCCCATGAAACGTCTCATGCAGAAGTGTTTTATCGCGCAAATTTTATAACTCAAACGTTCAAAATCAAACCATGGTTGCTAGAAGGGGCTGGCACATATGTTGATTACAGACATGCCCTAAAGTTAGAAAATATTGCGCTCGATAAAGCTTTAGTAGAAAAAGTAACAATGTTATCCGATTTTTCGCCAAGCGATACATGGGCTTATCAAGCATCACGAGTTGCATTTGAGAGCATAGACCCTAAAACATTTTATAAAGGCATCGAGCGGTTAAACGAAGGCGAAAGTTTCGAATCGGTTTTTGGTTATGCCAACTAGCGCGTATTTAGGTTAAGTCAAAAAGTAATCATGCCAACTTTTTACCATGTTTAAGTCGGCATGATGCGTGTTAATTTTCGCCTCGCGCAATTAGCTCGACTTTAAATTGATAATCACACGTCTGTCGAAAAATAAACCTTCGTTATCTGCTGTGTCGTACTGCGCATCATCATCACCGCGGGCCATAATACTTACACGCTCTTTGGCAATGCCGTTAGTAATGAGGTAGTTGGCGATGGCATTTGAGCGAGCAAGCGAGAGCGCATGATTGCTTTGGTCGTCACCACGTTTGTCGGCGTAACCAAATAGTTCAACGTGAGCTGATTTTTGCTGTGATAATAACGCTAATACCTGCTCTAATTGGGTATTATATAGCGGTTCGATTTCAGCGGTTGCCGTTCTAAATTGCACCATAAATGAAATGCTTGGTGCTACGTTACGTTTTGCAATTTGTGCTTTTTGCTGTTTTGCTTTTAACGCGGCAAGTTGCAGCTGTTTTTGCTGACGTGCTTTAGCAAGGGCAATGCTTTGCTGTTTAGTAGTCCACACCCCTTTATCAATACCTTTATGCACCAATTCAGAGAGTGCTTTTTCAATCGCTTGTTTAACACAAATATGCATTGGTTCGTTTTCACTAAAGCCGGCTTCCGCTTCGGCTAAACGTTTGTAGCTTACATAACGGAAAAAGCCTGCACGCATCTCTACGCTGAGCACCTTTTTGGTGGTCGCAACGGAAAGCAACACTTGCCCGGTACGTACATCAACCGCGCGCAGGTAAATTGAAATAATGTCTTCGCGATATAACTCAGATGCACCAATCCCAAAATATTCGGCACCTAAACCACCGGTTTTTACGTTTGAGTCATAGCTAATCACACCGCCTTCAAGAATAATTTTTGCTGTGGTCAGTGGCGGTAATTGTGCAGCTTCATCTTCTTTATTTGATAGCGATGCACGCACAATTTTTCGTTCGGTGAGAATGTTTTGCAGGCCCTCACGTTCAACCGGAATAAACCAATCTGACTCGTGCAGTGCTTGCACTAAAATCGAGTTCGCCCCTTGCGTTACTGCGGTAGAAAATGAACTGACATTGGTTTGCGGTTTGTATTGTCCGGTTTGGTCGCGAAAAGAATAAACCGATACTGGAATGCTGCCAGCGGGCGCGGGAAGACCACTCAGCTCACTAAAGGTTTTTGTTTGTGCAAGCTGCTGTGCCACCTCAAGCTCGGGTGGTAAAGTTTTTTTGATGGTGCTGCAACCGGCTAATAACATCAACACAATACTAATAAATATACGCCAAATCATTCGCCAAACCTCGGTACTTCAACAACCACAACTTCGCCCGTAACCATATTGGTAATTTGCACCGTGATGGTGTCGCTGCCACTGGTTAAGATTTGAATTTCATAGTCACCGCTGGTGAAAATGGAGTCTTGATTGAACATGCTGTCTTCTACACCTTCACCAAACGCGAGATCGGTGATTTCGCGCACCATTCGGTTAATATAAGAGCGCTCTAATGATTCTTGAAATTTTTCGGCGTAGGTTTTTTCGTTGATGGGGGCGCGGTGTTTGTTTTGTGATTGTGCTTTGTTCAGCAGCATCGCACCATTGAGCGGGCTGCCACCAAAACTTGGATTAACCGGCGTATACACCAACTCGGTGCTGACAACACAGCTTGAAAATACCAATAAAACACTGCTTACTATTATTTTATTTATCATTTTTATGGTTACCATCCACTGCTTGCTAAGTCTTCACTTTGCTCAGAAAACTTAGACTTGGCGATTGCGTCAATTGTCGCGAAAATCGCTTGTTCTACTTTATCTTTTACTGGCTCGATGCGACGACCCATGTAAGTGGCATAAATTGCTTTGCTATTAACTTCAACAAACAATTTAGTACCAGCGCGCGGTACAACCGCTTCTTTTATTACGACATTAATGCCAGTAGTGCTTGGCATGTCTTGCCATAACAAACTGTACGAGTGGTAAAATTCTTTACCCGAGCGACTTAATGTTCTGTCGAGTAACAGGCCACTAATTTCAATATCTTCGCCATTTGCTTGCGGGCTAAAAGAGGCGCCTAAAAGCGTTAGCGTTATGATTATTTTTATAATTGAATGCATTAGAAAAGGGCCGTGAACGGCCCTACCATTTTGTTACTGCTGAATAATCGTTGCAGTATTGTAATCACCCGTTTGCGTTACAGTTACGCTGCCTGATGCACTGTAAATACCACCATCCACTAAGTTGCCGTCGCCAACTTGTGAAATTGATAGTTCAACATCAGAGCCTTGCACTACAAATCCGCCAGTACCCATACCGCCAATCATGTTGTAGTTACCTGTTTGCGCGATATTAAGCGTGTTGCCACTGCCTTCAATTAGTAGGTCAAGCGAGTTAATTTCGCCGTTTTGGGCAATATCAAGCGTGTTGTCATTGCTGTCTACGGCTGTGCTAAATGTCACCGCTGATTCGTTTTGATTACCTAGCTGCTGCACGTTAATGTCGTTGTTGTAACTAGTAAGTGATTGATCAGGGTAAGACGATTGAACATAACTGCTATTTTCGTTACCCACTTGCGTGATGTTAACGTCGTTATCGCTACCATTAAAATGTGCTAGGTGGCTTGCGTTAGCGTCACCGTCTTGGTGTACGATTAGTTCGTTGTTATCGCCAATTGCGCCAACATACGAGCTATTGTCATTGCCAAGTTGTGTTACTTGGAAATCATTGTTGTCACCAACAATGTCACTGCTTGATTCGTTGCCGTCACCATTTTGTTCAACGATTAATTCGTTATCAGAACCAATAATGTAAGTGCTATCAAACTTGTTGCCTGTGCCTTCTTGGTCGATTGAAACAGTGTTATCTGAACCTTCAACAATGGCTGCTGTGAAATCATTCTCAGCACCTTCTTGTACAATGCTGATGTCGTTATCGTCGCCCGTAACTGAGCCAATTGCAACGCGCTGTACATCGCCTTGTTGATTTACGCTTAGCTCGTTATTGTGGCCAACCAATTCTTGAACGCCAAGCACGTTCCAAAAGCCAGATTGTTCTACTTCAATATCGTTTACATCGCCTTGCACGCTTTCTAGATTTGTTTCATTCCAAACGCCCGACTGATTAATGTAAACCGTATTGTCGTTGCCTTCCATTGCTTGGTTATAAGCCCAATGACCGCCGTCACCTTGCTCAATTGTGATATCGTTATTATCACCAGTCACAATATTTACCGCTTCATTAGAAATACCAAAAAAGCCTGCGCCAGACTGATTTACCGTAATTTGGTTTGCGTCACCTTTTAGTTCAGTTAGCGCAATGTGTGATGAACCATTTTGGTCGTACGATTCAAGGTTGTCGTTACCTTGTGTGTTTAACAGCAACATATTAGAAGTGCCCACTTGCGTGGTTTGCGTGCTGTTTGCGCTACCTTGCGTTTCAGTTTTAAGGTAGTTTAAATCGCCTTCTTGCAGTGCAACTAAATCGTTACCAAATGCAGCACCGGTTTCAGATGTTTGGTTTACAACCATAGTGTTTGCGACATTTTGCACTGTGTTATTTGCTTTAACTGATTTACTGTCGTCTTTTGTACTTGCCATTGCCGAAGTAGAGCCAACAGCCAGTGCAACAGCTAAGGCTAGTAAAGATTTATTCTTATTCACGGAGTATCTCCTGTAAAATTATTGCTTGTAAAACGTCACATTCACTTCAATACCGTTACCTATTTGCTGAACTGTAAAGGTTTGTTCGCCAGCTTGAGAGATATTGGCGGTATTGCCGTCGCCTTGTTGCAGTATGTGTGCTTGGTTGTTATTTCCTTGTTGTAACAGGTTTACAACGTTATTTGCGCCGTACTGAAACAATGCAGCTTCGTTGTTAGTACCGTATTGGGTAACATGCGCTTGATTGGACGTTTCGTTTATTTGATTAACTGTTGCTTTGTTTAAAATCCCATACTGAGTGATAACCACTTGATGCTGTTGCGCACCTACTCGGTATTGCAGGGAAGTATTTAGACTGAGAGAAAGAGGAGATTCTTGTAGGTCCTTCGCTAATGCTAAGTGAGAATTACTAAGCGCCGCTAAGTAAAATACAGAGGTGCGCAAAACCGTACCTAACGATTTGCATATACCAGATTGAGTTTTACAGAGTTTTGCTTTCATCACAGAATTTTAGAGTAAGAACACGACAGCGATTAAATTACTATTTTTACGAAAGCGAGCGCTATCAGCCAAATTTGTGCTTCTTTAATTTCAGCTAATAAACAATAGCTTATGTTGTTTTCTACGGTGGTGTTAAATATTTGTGAAAGGCCAGCTACCAAAAAAGTGCTAGTCATAAAACAGTCATATTTAATTGATCAAAAACACCCAAATGAAATTAATTCCAATAAAAATCAGCTTGTTAAAGGTTTTGTTGATTTTTATTTATATTAACGCTTGCGCCTTTGTTGGGAACTGTGTTTGATAAAAAGGTTGCTTAAAAATTTAGATTGATGAGTTGTTGAGATAGGTGCTCGATTGTCGAGCGTACATTTTATAAAAAATGGAATTTCAATAATGAAAGCGAAACTTTCTGCAATTTCACTTGCTTTGCTTCCTTTGGTGGCAAGCGCATCAGCAACAACGACACCAGCGGTTAAAAGCGCTGACGGTTACAAAAATAATTCAGTTATTGTTGTGTACAAACAACATGCTCGCGCAGCAGATAAAGCAGCTGCACGTAAGCTTGTAGCTGCGACTATTTCAGATGCAAACCTTGATGAAATAGATGATCGTTATAACCACATTCTTAAAGGTCGTATGGCGCAATACACGTTGAACGATAATGATGTAAAAGGCGCAATATCAAAACTGCAAAATCACCCAGCGGTAGAATATGTAGAGCCTGATCATATTGTGTCGATTAATGCACAACCTGATGATCCACAGTTCAGCGATTTATGGGGCCTTCACAACATAGGTCAAACCGGTGGCACAAATGATGCCGATATTGATGCGCCAGAAGCGTGGGATATCTCAACCGGTAGTCGCGACGTTGTCGTGGGCATTATCGATACGGGTGTTGACCATACACATGAAGACATTCAAGCCAATGCGTGGGTTAACCCAAATGAAATCGCAGGCGATGGCATCGATAACGATGGCAATGGCTACATTGACGATATTCACGGTATTAATGCAATTACCGATGTGGGCGACCCAATGGATGACCAAGGTCACGGTACCCACGTCGCGGGCACAATTGGTGCAACGGGTAACAATAGCCAAGGTGTGGTGGGTGTTAACCACACTGTATCTATGGTTGGTTGTAAGTTCTTATCAGCACAGGGCACGGGTTCAACTTCAGATGCAATTAAATGTATCAACTACATGGTTGGCTTAAAAAATGCTGGTGTCGATATCAAGGTACTAAACAACAGCTGGGGTGGCGGTGGCTTTAGCCAAGCGCTATCTGACGCGATCACTGCATCTGAACAAGCTGATATCTTATTTGTTGCAGCGGCAGGTAACGACGCGGTAGATAACGACGCAAACCCTCATTACCCTTCGAGTTACGAGCATGACAGCGTATTAGCTGTAGCAAGTACTGATCACTCAGACAATATGTCGAGTTTCTCACAATGGGGTTTAACAAGCGTTGATATGGGCGCACCAGGTTCAAGTATTTTGTCTACTGTGCCAGGTAATGGCTATGCAACTTACTCAGGTACGTCAATGGCAACACCACATGTTGCGGGTGCTGCAGCATTAGTATTATCGTTAAACCCAACGCTTAGTGCATTAGAGTTAAAAGAGTTATTAATGAACTCAGGTGATGCAAACGCGGCACTGCAAGGTAAAACGGTTGCTGGTACACGACTAAACGTATATAGCGCACTTGAACAGTCTAATCCAGAGCCTGGATTTAGATTGATCACAAGCCCAACATCACAAACCGTAACTGCAGGTCAAACAGCAACGTATGAGTTTGAAATTGCGTCTGTTGCGAATTGGGATGACGTAGTAACACTTACTTTAGACTCATCAATTGCTGGTGCAGCACTGTCAACTGACACTGCAACACCGGGTCAGATTGTTACGCTAACTGTGCCTACTGCCGCTGATACGCAGTGGGGTGATTATAGTTTCACGGTAACAGGTCAAAGTGGCGCGTTAGAAAAATCAAGTACTGTTGGATTATATGTTAACCCACAAGGGCTCGCTGACTTCACTTATGACAATAGCGACGCAGTATCAATTCCAGACAATGACCCAGCGGGCGTATCGTCTGTAATTACTGTGCCAGATGAAATCACCATCTTTAACACACTCGCGACGGTTAATATTACTCACACATACATTGGTGATTTAATTGTTACCCTTACTTCACCGACAGGCACTGTGACAACACTGCACAATAAATCGGGCGGTTCGAGTGACAATATTAATCAAACGTATGAAGCAGTTATTTTCAATGGTGAAAATGCAGCTGGCGATTGGACCCTACATGTTGAAGATACCTACAGCGCAGACACAGGCTCATTAGACAGCTGGTCATTAACCTTCAGTGCAATTGGCGATGTTGCGCCAGTAGCACCGGTTGCTGATTTTACCTTTGAGCGTGATGGCTACAATGTGATGTTCACTAACGCAAGTAGTGATCGCAACAATGATATTGTGTCGTACCTGTGGGACTTCGGTGATGGCAATACATCAACTGAAGCAAACCCAGTTCATGCGTATGCGGCGGCGGGCAACTACAGCGTGTCGTTAACCACAACTGATGCAGAAGGCCTAAGTGATACTGCGAGTAAAGATGTTCAGATCTCAGATGCCAACATTGTGGTTGATGTGAAACGTGCAAACTTATCGCGCACAGGCTTTATGCGTGTTGAGTTATTAATCGATGGCGCAACAGAAGGTACTGTTGACGTTTACCGTAATGGTGAATTGTATGAAACAGTAGAAAATGTGGGCGTTTATCGTGACTTCAGCCGTGGCGTAACTGAAACAAACTTTACCTATAAAGTTTGTCAGGCTGGCGATGTTTGCTCAAATGAAGTAACGGTTAATTTCAATTAATCAATTGTGATTTAATAACCTAACCGATAAGGGTTATCGTACGCTTTATGTTAAAGCAAGTGCGGTAACTCTTTTTTTATTTGGACTTGAGGGTCTTTATTAAAACTTAATGCGTTTTGCCTGCCAAAAAGCGCTTTGCCAATAGCTATTCTTTAACGACGACACAATAACGCCTTGACTGGTCGAGGCATGTAAAAACTGATTATCCTCAATATAAATACCTACATGATAAGTACGAAAACCTGTTTTAAAAAACACTAAATCGCCCGCTTGTAACTCTGGTTTGCTCACTTTGTTGCCAAATTCAGCTTGTTTAAGGGTCGTGCGCGGTAATAAAAAGCCAAAACGGTCAATATAGGTCGTTTGCACGAACGCTGAACAATCAATGCCTTTTTTTGATGTACCACCCAGTTTGTATGGCACGCCCTGCCAAGCATCTAGCTGTTGATAAAGCGCATTCGCCACAGAGTTATTACTTGATTCGTTTACATTGTTATTCGGCACAGGTGCTGTAGCGTTTGAGGGGGATTTTGCACAGGCAACGAGCCCTAAACAAAGTGTCAGGCAAAGTAATGGGGCGGTATTTTGGCGTAACAGCATACTGATGCAATATCCTTTTGTAATGCGCTGATTTACTCTAATTGCTTTGGCTTTATGTTGTTACATGATTTACGTTGATAATCAATAGCGCGACCAAAAGTATCAAACTCGAAATGACAACATTCGTCAAACAGTTCTCTAAGGGCTTTTCGACTTGTTTGTACACGCGATTTTAGCGTGGAGTAGTGAATTCCCATGTGTTCTGCTAATACTTTTTGTTGGGCATTTTCTAAATCAACCGCGATAAGCAACGCGCGCTGTGGTTCAGGTAAGTGCTGAATAAATGGCGTTAAACAATCGATTAAATCTTGCTGTACTGACTCTTCGTTATCAGTAATTATAAGCGATTCTGGTATTTCATGTTGTTTTCCGCGGGCACGATAAAAATCAATAATCGTATTATTAGCGATTTGAAAAAGCCAGGACTTGAGTTTGCTAATATCATTTAGCAAATGCAGGTTTTTATGGGTTTTAATAAAAATCTCTTGCATTAAATCTTCTACATCAGCGCTATTCGCCACCTTCTTTTTTAAAAAGCGCGTTAATGCGTGCTGATATTCAAGCCATATTTCTTCAATATTCACGACAGTTACTACCATTTTTATCATTACTACAAAGTGTGACAAATAAGACGTTATTTTTCATATAAAGACGAAGTTTATTTCGTCTTTTTTAATAGCCAAGCGTCTTACCGTGTGTAAATTAATTGAATTAGGTAGTAATTATGTCTTTTTTACAAAACGAAACATTCACCTTAACACCTGAAAATAAAGAGATGAGCACACATAAACCAAAGGTTTTAATGCTATACGGATCGTTAAGAGAAAATTCGTACAGTAAGTTCGCCACACTAGAAGCGGCTCGTATACTTGAATATATGGGGGCAGATGTCAGAGTGTTTGACCCCGCGGCCTTACCGGTATTTGATAACAACGCGTCGGCCGAGCATGCAAAAGTGCAAGAACTGCGAGAACTCGCATTGTGGTCTGAAGCTCAGGTTTGGTGTTCTCCAGAAATTCACGGCAATATGTCTGCGGTATTTAAAAACCAGATTGATTGGTTACCTTTGTCATCTGGTGCACGTAGGCCAACACAGGGAAAAACACTCGCACTAATGCAAGTGACAGGCGGTTCGCAAAGCTTTAATGCCCTCAATAATATGCGCGTGTTAGGGCGCTGGATGCGCATGTTTACAATAGCTAATCAATCGTCGATTGGAAAAGCTTACCAAGAATTTGATAGTCAGGGCGTGATGAACCCCTCGAGCTTTCGCGACCGCATTGTTGATGTAATGGAAGAGCTAATGCGATTTACTTTTTTACTGCGGGATCATAATGGATTATTACTAGACCGTTACAGTGAACGAAAGGCGAGCCAACAAAATATCGATGAGTTAAATCAACAACTAAAAACGCACATTCTCTTGCCAACCTGATAGGGCGTTCGGTAACTACTCATTCGACCGCTGCAAAGCTCACAACATAGTGAGCTTTGCATTTATTGTTTAGAAAAAGTTTAATGAAATTTTCAATAAAATTAACTACTTTATATTGCTTAAACCTATTGACTCTAAAAGTGCCGCTTTTAGAATGCTCGCAGCTTAATAATATGGAAAAATTTAATGAAAAAATTCGCATGGTTTTTCGCACTCGTTGCGTTAATGTTTTCTTTTTCGTTTGATGCTGAAGCACGTAAAAAGTTTGGCAGCAAAAGCAAAGGTAAAACGAAACAAACCACAACAACACAACAAAAACAGCAAGTTGATACAAATAACCCAACGCTTCCGGCAAAGAAATCTTCTAAAAAAGGCTTAATGGGTGGCATTCTAGGTGGTTTACTTGCCGGTGGCTTAATTGCCGCAATGCTAGGTGGCGATTTTGAAGGATTCCAATTTATGGACTTCATCATTATTGCGCTCGTTGCGTTTGTATTATTTAAATTGTTTAAAGCATTTATGATGAAAAAGGCGCAAAGCCAATCGCAGTTTGCAGGCGTGCCGCCAGTGCAACACGCTCCTTCGTCACAGGCTGCGCCGCAGCAATTTAGCAATCAAGGCTTTGCACAGCAGAGCCAATCGGTACCTATGAATTTACCGATTAGTTTTGACTTAAACGGCTTTTTGCAAGGTGCTCGTGAGCACTACCATACGTTACAAAAAGCATGGAATGATAACGACTTTACGGTGATTTCTGAGTACGTAAGTGAGCAACTGTTAGCTGAACTAAAACAAGAGCGAGCAGAGGTTGAAGAAGTGGCGACTGAAGTTATGTTTATCGATGCAGAACTAGCACGTGCTGATACATCACCTATGTTATGGGAAATCAGTGTACGTTTTCGTGGTAAATACCGCGATTTAGGCGATAAGCAAGAAGAGCCAATTGATGAAATTTGGCACCTAGAGCGCAGCTTGTCACAGCAAGATGCACCTTGGGTTATCGTAGGCATTGAAGACAACGCCGCGTAATTTGCCAAACGAATGAAAAGTTAAAAGCAGCCGATTGGCTGCTTTTTTACGTTTATTAAGACTGATTTTTTAACAGTATGGATAAATGTTGTTGTAGCTCTGTTGGACTATCTGGAGTATGTAAAAAGCCACCTAGTCTTGCGCCAGATAATTCTTGCCTAATATCGTATTTTAGCGCGTTTAAGCGAGGCACCACGTTGTCGCCTTCGACAAAGTACATGTCCAAATCCATTAAAAATGGTACGCGTAGCGACATAGTAATGCGCGCCATTAAATTGGGGTAAAGTGCCATTAAATCCGAAAAGGTGAGTTGTATTTTCTGTTTACCGATTATTTTAAAGCCCGCAGCTTTAATTTTATTACGAATAAAGTGGTGTTTACCAAACAAGTAGGTTTCGGGTTTTAGTAAGTAAAACGAGACACATTTATTCTTAATGAGTTTTCTCATACGCACACTCCCTTACTTCAAATTGTTGGCCGCGTTAAGGTTTTAAATTATTTGGCCAATATGCTTACTATAGAAGCAAAAGCACATTGCTAACAAATTGTTTTGTGTAAATGATTATTACCTCACCGCTTTTTAGCAAAGGTAAAGTACGCTTTTTACAATTCTCGATTAATTTAGTGCTTTGCTATTGAGCGTATACGGTCAATTTTCTACAATGGCGCAAATTAAATACGTAATAAAGAAATAACTATGAACGATAAAACAGATTTACCAGCATTACCGGATCGTCTTTCAATTAACCCGCGCAGCAAATTCTACTCTGAAGAAGTGTTAAAGCAGGATATTGGTATTCGTTTCAATGGTAAAGAGCGCTCTGACGTTGAAGAGTATTGCATCAGTGAAGGTTGGATTAAAACTGCTGCACCAAAAGCGTTAGATCGTTACGGCCAACCTATGCTTATCAAATCAAAAGGCACGGTTGAAGCGTTCTACCGTTAACCTAAAAAGTGCACCTTTTTAGGTGCACTTTTCCAGCAGCTATCTATCGCTCAATGATTTTGAGTTACTGGGCTTTTCGACTAAGCCTAAACTCAGGTTGTTTAGTAAGCGCAATGCTTACAGCCATTACCACAGCAATAACCGCGCTTTAAATGCGCCCATTTCGTCATCACACGATAACCATCTTCATTTAAATAATAATCTAACTTTTCAACGGGAAACTGGTTTTGATATTGCGCAGCAAGCGTAACTAATTCGCTATTTGATTTCGTTTCGTAAAGACGTAATAGTTCATCGTTAATTTTATCGATTAAACATGCTTTACATAAGCAATTGGCGTCTTTAGTGACTGGTAAAATATTGGGAAGCGAAAAACACCAACAACTGCCTTGTTGGCTTTCGCATTTGAATGGGGCTTGGCAAGAAATACAGTTCATAATTTGGCGCAAAAAAGCGTTAGCATAAGTAAAATACCACACTAACGCAAATTTCAATTTGCGGCGTTTGCACCCTTTGCTGCCTAAATGGCGCTTAACGCTAATCCGCCTAGCATAAAGCTAACAACTAACCAAATAATAGGAAGTTTTAACTGTTTCATAATTAAAAAGCCAATCAATACCAAAGCGATATCTTTTGGTGCACTTACCGCACTTGTGAAAATAGGCGTATAAAGCGCCGCTATTAGCAATCCTACAACCGCGGCGTTAACGCCTGCAAGCGCACCACTTACGCTTGGTTTGTTAGCAAGTACTTGCCAGTCTTTTAGCACCGTTAATAACAGTAAAAAGCCTGGTAAAAATACCGCTAAGGTAGCGATTAGCGCACCGATAATTGGCGCATTATCAAATAGTTCATAGCCAATATAGGTAGCAAAGGTAAACATAGGCCCAGGTACTGCTTGCGCCGCTGCGTAGCCTGTTATAAAAGCGTCTTGTGATAATTGGTCGCCAACAATGTTTTGCAGTAAAGGCAGTACTACATGACCACCGCCAAATACTAAACTACCAGCCTGATAAAAATCATTAAATAGGCTTATTTCAGGTGCCAAAGATGCAGTTAAAGGCAGCCCAAGTAACAAGACAATAAACAACAGCAATGGTATTAGGCTAGGTTTAAATTCTTGCTGATGTGTCGTCGGTATTTTACCTTTTAATGCAACCGCGCCAATAAGCGCAGCGCTAATTAACACGGCAAATTGCGTGCTAAGGGTAGGGCTTACAAGCAATACGCACGCTGTGGCGATGCACAAAAATACGGTTTTAGTGTCTTTACAGAAGTTTTTAAACATTCCCCATGTGGCGTCTGCCACTACTAAAACGGCGAGTAGCTTTAACCCGTGAACAATACTTTCAAAAATACTGTTATTAACCAGCGCACTTGAGGTGATTGCAAGCGCCAGCATAATAATCACCGATGGCAGAGTGAAACCAACAAACGCCGCGATCGCACCTTGTAAACCGGCACGTTTGTAACCTAATGCAAAGCCTACTTGGCTTGAACCAGGCCCGGGTAAAAACTGACTAAGCGCAATCAGTTGGCCGTACTCTTCATCACTTAACCACTTATATTTAGTGACGAAGGTTTGGCGAAAGTAGCCAATATGGGCGGCAGGCCCCCCGAAACTGACCCAGCCGAGTAAAAAGAACGTTTTAAAAATACTGAACATACGCGCATAAATATCTGTGTTATCAAACCTGCGCAAAGCTTAAAAAAAGCGATACAATTAATCCAATTAATATTATTTGTAATAAATATGAATTAAATGGGATTGGTTAATGGTTTCGATTGAAGAAACGAAATGGCGCAATGTCGATTTAAACCTGCTGGTGGCTTTTTCGTATTTGTATCGCTTTGAAAGCGTTAGCTTAGCGGCAGAAAAAAACTTTGTTAGTCAATCGGCAATGAGTCACAGTTTATCGCGCTTACGGATATTACTTGATGACGAACTGTTTGTTCGAGTGGGCCATAAAATGGTGGCAACAGACTTTGCTCATGCGGTTTATCCGAGTGTTGAGTCGATGCTGCAATTAGTGCAACAGCAGGTACTAAAGCGTGACACTTTCAATGCAAAAACCTATCAAGGGGTTTGTCGAATTGGCTTAACCGACTACGCTGAGTATATTTTTGCGCCGGCTATTTTCGATTTAATTCGTGCGCAAGCGCCTAATGCGCAAATTAGTTTCGTTAACGTAAATAGGGTGAATTACCGTGAGCTTAGTGAGCAAGAATCACTTGATTTGGTGATTGGCAGCATTCCTAACTTACATAACGCGTTTGAAAGCGAGTTACTGTATAGCGAGCAACACATGTGTTTGTTAAATAAAGAGTTTGCCAAACGCATAATGCCAATCACAAAGCATACTCTTGCTAATATTGAACATGCGATTGTCAGCCCCGATGGTAGTTTAACCACTCAAGTAGATAATTTGCTGAGTGAAGATGGTTTAACACGCAGGGTGACTGTGGCTAGTCGTAACTTTTTAACCGTACAACGTTTACTGTTGGAGCGAGATCTTATCGCGATTGTGCCAAAGCGCATGGCCGAAATCTCATTACCTAACGATGCGCTACAAAGCGTCACGCCGCCTATTAAGGTACCTGATTTTGATATTTCTATGTTGTGGTTAAAACGTTCACGGGCCAATGAAAAACACATTTGGCTGCGTTCAATCATGAAACAAGTCGTAAGTTAGGGACCGTTGACGGTTCAAGTTGGCTTTTTACAGCAGTTTGATTTGGTTTTAGACAAGGAAAAGGCTAGGTGGAAACGCTACTTTATGTGAGTTTGCCGATAGCGTCTTTGGGCTTCAGCAAAGTCACTTTCCTACATCAATGAGGAGCAATACAATAGGAAGCTAATCAGGCACCATAATTAAATTTTGCTGAAATAGCACAAAAATAAAACAGTGGTTGAATGTTAAGCTTGGATTAAGGGAAATAATTGAACAATACGCACTCCACAGAAGGAAAAAGTTATGAGCAATTTAATTTTTCAAAATAAGCTATCTTTTACATTAACACTGTTAGCCGCTATTGGGCTTGGCGTATTCTTATTGCCAATAGTGTTATTTTTATGGCTAACCATGATGATGTTTATTGGCCTTAACGTGTTAATTGCAAAATTACGTGGCGGTACGCTAACGGGGAACGGCTTTAAAAAGCCAAAATACGCATTTTATAAAGGCAAAATCGAAAAAGTGATTAACTAGTTTTAATTGTTTAGTTAACCCGAATTCAAATAAACCTTAATCGCCTGCTAAAAAGGGCGATGTTTTTACCGATTAAACGTGCTGCTTTTTTGCTGAACATGCCATTTGTGCAGCACAATTAGATACGCAGTGTGTTTCTAAGATAATTAAACATGTAAAAGGAGAGAGAATATGGGAAAGTTTCTTACACCAATACTGTCACTACTACTTGTTAGCATCAGTACGTTTGCCAGTGCCGATGAATATCAAACTACGCTACAAAATTTTAAACAATCTCACGAAACCAAGCGCTTTTTTAATAGTGCTTATGGCTATGTGGTATTTCCAACCATTGGTAAAGGTGGCTTAGGGTTAGGCGCTGCCTTTGGTAAAGGTCAGGTTTACAAGCAAGGCAAAGCGGTGGGTAAAACAAGTGTTAGTCAATTATCGGTTGGCTTTCAAGCAGGCGGGCAAGCCTACAGCCAAATCATTTTCTTAAAAGACAAACGTGCGTTTGATGAATTTACCTCGGGCAATTTTGAATTTGGTGCAGGGGCGTCCGCAGTTGCTATTACCGCCGCGGTTCAAGCGCAGGCAGGCTCTACGGGTGTTAGTTCTAGTGTCGGCACCGATGCGAATTCCACCAAGCAAAATAAAGCAAAATACCGTAAAGGCATGGCGGTGATGACGCTGGCAAAAGGCGGCTTTATGTACGAAGCTGCACTTGCTGGGCAAAAATACAATTACACACCGTATAAGCAATAACACTCAAAAAACCAGAGGCGACTCTGGTTTTTTAGTTGTTGCTCTCGCTAATCAGCTTGGTTTAGTTGATGATGAATACTGTTTACTAAGTCGCGTGGTAAACACAGTTGATTAGCTAAAGTTTGTAAATATTGCTGTGATGCACTTTGGTTTAAATCAATTGCGCTGGCGCTTGCTGCATACACTTCAATGCCCGTTTGTGCGTTAGGCACGGTTGCAACTAGCTCACTTAAGCTCATTGGCGCACGTAATTCATCAAACAACATGGCTTTTTCTTGTGTTGTTAGTGCCATTTGCTCTACTTGAGCGAAAATAGTTTGGCGCTCATTTTCATCAATATGGCCATCGGCATACGCTGCCGCGATCATGGCGCGCATTATAATTAACTGGCCGTTACCCGTTTCGTCTTCAACAACGGCATCAAAGTTTTGTTCTTGCATATGTGTCGGTTCAACGCGGTATTGGCTACTGCGATTTTGCATAGCGTTATCAAATGCCTGCCTATCAGCGGCTTGCTGAGTTTGGCTGCTTTTTTCGCTGTATTGTTGATAAGCTTTCCAAGCGAGTCCGCCAACGGCGGCCAGTGCGCCATACTTTACTGCTTTCTTACCCACTTTTTTTGACTTCTTACCTGATAGCAAACTGGTTAAGCCGCCACCCGCTACACCACCTAAAAAGCCACTTAATGCACCTGATTTATTTAGGTTGCCAACTAATTTTTGTAGATCTTTCATTGCTTTTTCCTAAATTGATAACTTTCATTAGAGTAAAAAAAATGATGCAATAAAGGAACAGCAGAACTGTTACAAAGTGATTCAAACATTTTGTGATAATCGGCAATTAAAATGTGTGGGTTACATTTCTATGCGATAAATTTGTCACATAAAAGGTATAATCTCACACACATAACACAGACAGTAGGAGATGCTATGAGTGATACCAACCAACGCGAAATCTTAGCGGAATTTTTAGCGCAAAGTAAAACAAGCCAATCAGTGTGGGCACTGCAAGATAAAGAAAGTGAAGATTGGGTTGTATTAGATTCTCCTAATTTTGAAAACGCAGAAGTGATGCCAGTTTGGTCAAGCAAGTTGTTGGCCGAAACACACTGTGTACAGGAATGGCAAGCATTTACGCCAAGCGAAATTTCAATTAACGACTGGTTAGATTATTGGCTAGAAGATTTAAAAGATGATGACATTGTTGTGGGTGTAAACTGGGCTGAAGAAGGCGATATTGTTGAGCTTGAAGTGACTGACTTTAGCCAAGCGCTTGCCAGCATTCAACCAGTTAAATCATAACTTTATAGCCATTTTAAAGCAGCATTCACAGGCTAAGTGAATTGCTTTAATAAGTCGGCGTAGTTTATGCCGACTTTTAATTTTAAATGCGTTAATCGTTAACGCCGTCAATATCGCCACGCCTTACCGGATAGCCTTGATTCATCCAACCAAAAATACCTTCCCACAAGACAGCTGTGCGGGTGTAACCACGTTGCCTTAGGCGATTAATCGTGTGATCGGCGGCCGCACGCGGACATGAACAATAGGCAACAATTTGCACGTCTTTTGGAATGCCAGCCACAGTTTCATCTAAATCTGCGTAGTAGGGGAAAGGAATCGCCCCTTCAATGTGTGCGGTTTGCCAAACCGATGTAACCCGCGTATCGAGCAGCACCATGCGTTTTTTGGCCTCAAGCGCTTTGTTTAAGTCTTTTGACAGCACATACATGCCATCTTTTAAATCAAAATTTGGATCGTCACCGTTTTTGTTTACGATGTAATTTTCTGGCGTAGGCAGTGCTTTGAGTACCGGCGTCTCATCTTTCCAACCGAGCGACTTACTGCGCAAAAACGCGGTAATATTGTCAATATCAGCACTTGAAAGTTTGTCTTTAAACGATTGCATTGGCGTATCTTGCCTTCCATTTTCAATGGCATAGCGAATAAACTCATCGGTATTATGAGCCAGCGCTGATTGGTTCATAATGGCAGGGCCGGTGATCCCTTGGCCTTTATCGCCATGACAGCTAGCGCATTCTTTTTGGTAGACTTGCTCACCTCGCTTAATATCGCCGTGAACAGGGTTAGTGGTAAACTTTAAGCGATCGTAACCCGCTTGTTCAAATAGCCAATAGGTGAGATCCCAGGTTTCATCCAATGTCATTGGACCGCCAACCTCATCTAAATAACCACCCATTGCTGTTCCTACACGTCCGTATTGCATTGGTCGTAAAATTTGATGGGCAATGCCTGATTCCATTAAGCTTTTACTGCGAAGTGACGGTGCGTGATCGTTTTTATGACCTTCGCGGTTTTCACCGTGACAAAGAGCACAGTATTTTTGATAATTAGCTGCAGCGACTTTAGCTTGTTGTGTGGTTAATTTGCGTGGAGGTGAACGCAGTTCGCGCTCAGCTGAAGTACTGTTAAATGACACAAATGCCAGTATTGCTGAACATGCAATGGTGATTTTTTGAGTAAAGGTTAGCATGGAATTCCTTGTAATTTGCCCCAAAATCCAGAATATCAGGCAGTGACTTTATTACTAGTGAAAAACAAATTTAGTAACAATTACGTGAAAGTATTTACGTTTATTGTATATGGCTAAAAGTATGGCTATTTATCTAACGGCGTTTTGATTAAAATAGCCGTGATGACCTTATTTACTCCCCTTATTTATAGTTTATTTTTGCTCGGCAGTGTGAGTTGCTACGTGCTGCATTCCTCTTTTTCGGTACCAATTGTGTTAGCGGCGACGTTTCCTGCACTTATTGGCAGCTTTATCCCGTTTAAAACAGAGTTTAAACATCACCCTTATGCTGCAATTTATACGGGCTGCTTTGCCGGAATGTGCTCTACTGCAGCTATTAACTCACTGTGGGAACTAATATTTGTCGCCTTGATTGGCACATTTTTGTATATAAAAAGCATCAGTTTATTTGAAGGATTTGGCGGCAGATTAGGTGGAATCGCGTTTACCTGTAGTGCTTTGTTTGTATTGATTAAAGGTGTGCTATGAGCCTAGATTTAATGCTTATTTCACTGTTTGGTTCACTTGCCACCTATTTACTTGCCAAGCGCAATCGGTTTGATGGCATAAGAGCATCCACTTCGCTTTCGATTATTGCTTATTTGTTTTTTTACACCGTGCAATGGGATGTTGCGCTTTATAGTTTAGTGTTTTTTGGCAGCACCTTTGTTGGCATGAGCGCTCCTAAACGCTTTGGGATTTATACTCAGGTGATTGCGGCGGTGCTGTTTTCAGTATTGTTTGAAAACTTGGTGCCGTTTATTAAAGATTATGGCGGTGCCCTTGGTTTAAGCGCGTTTTTCTCGGTGTGTGTGTGCCATTTAGGCATTTTACTTGGCGCACCGCGCAGCATTAAAGTAGATAAATAACGCTCAAAGTGAACTAACAGACTGAGCGGCGCGTAAAACTAACTACATCAACACAGTTTAAGAGGTGTGTATGAAGTGGTTAATACTTGGCGCACTACTTTTCTTGCAAGGATGCAGCAGTAACTATTTTTTATATAGTCCAAATGACAAAATTGTCTTTTCAAAAGACGACTTTTCTCACCCAGTGAAAGATAGTTTTATTCGCTCTCGCTCTGGCAACACTTTACATTTACAACATCATTTAAGCGACAACCCTCAAGGACTCGTTATCCACTTCCATGGTAATCGTGGTAATTTATCGCAAACCGTTGAAAAGGTAGTATGGTTGGTTGATGAAGGTTATGATGTGATGCTTGTTGATTATTCCGGTTACGGCTTATCAAACGGCAAACCGACCCGTGAAAACTTAGCGTTAGACGCACAAACTGTGTTTGAAATCAGTCACGGACTAACCCATCAGCATAAAGTGATTGTCGCCACGTCTATGGGCGGCGCAATTGCCCTTGATGGTTTAGCTAAAAGCAAACTTGAGCGTTATTTCGATTTGTTAGTAATAGATTCAAGCTTTGAAAGTTATCAAAACCTTGCGCGAGATGTCGTAGCAAATGTACCAATTGCAAAGTGGTTTAGTAGTCGTATTCCTGCGCTTGTGAGTGATGAACGCTCACCTGCCAGTAACATCAAGCAAATTGTGAATATTGACACCATTATTGCTCATTGTAATGATGATAGATTGATCCCCATTACTCGTGGCAAGGCGCTTTATCAAGTAGCTGGCAACAACAGCCAATTTTGGCAATTTAACGGATGCCGCCACGCGCGAACTTTTACCGATGAATTTCCGAATAATCAGCAGCGATTATTGGCGCATATTAAAAAGAATCGCGGTGCAAGTTTAGTCGCAAGTAATACGTTAACCAGTCCTTAATCAGGTAAAGGTGCCTTTATTTTGCTGTGTCAAGCGCATAAAAAGGCACGCCTAGGCCGTTTGAAAACCCAAATACGAGTTATATAAAGTACCATCCAGTTAGTTCTAGTCCCAGCATTAACGCGAATACTACGCTTAATGGTTGCTTGTTTGGAATAACCGGCACTAACGCGTAAAAAGGCTTTTTTTCAAATAACACACTCAATAAACATGCAAGCACAGTAACTAACCCGCAAAGCAGCACAAGTGCGTTTGAAAATCCATTTTCAAGGCTTAACATTGTGATACTCAAAGCGATTAAAAGCCACGCGCCGAGGCGGAACCAGGTGCTTTGTTGAGACGACGGTTTGAATTCACGACCGAGTACTTTAGTGTATTTAGGCATCGCCAACATAAATAGGCAAAGCGCCTGATAAATCAATAAGCTTGAAACTAATAAAATCATGCTGCTACCTCTCGGCGTTGCTTTTCCTTTGGTGCTATCTCAGCGTTTACTAAACGATGTTTTTTCACAAGCATTGCAATACACATACAAAGCGCAGCAGCACCAAGGTTAACTAAATCAAAACCAGCAAAAACCCAATCGTTTTGTTTGATACTGGTAATTAAACCGCGCTCGGTGGTTAGGCTGTTGGTAATTGGTACTAGCGCAAATAAAACGGCAGCCATAAGCCACTGCTGGTACCAGGCAACTGCGCCGCGATTTTGCCAAGAATGCTTACACGCATGCAGCAAAAACACTAACCAAGTTATAAACAAGCAGTGCATTTCCCAATTAGCGCGCGATGTCATTTCTACAGGCAACAAACGGTTAGCAAGAAAATAAACGGCAATAGCGGCGGGTAACCCAACCACTGTACCTATGTTTAACCCTTCGGTTAATTTAAAACTAAATGGTAAACCAGCAGGGTTTGAAAGCGCTTTTTTGCGACGTTTTGTCGTCCAAAGTATCATGCCAGAGGCAATCATGGCGCAGCCCGTTAACCCCGTTAAAAAGTACAACCAACGCACCGATAACGTGGCGAAAATCCCTTCATGCAACTCTAAAAAGATAGATTGCACATGACGCGTGCCTTCAAATTGTGGTGTATATGCGTACGTTGCACCGTTAGTTGCGTGCAAAATAAGTTTTGCACCGTCATCACTTGGTGAGGTTTGCTCAAGGGAAAACACCGCTAAGCTGTTGAGATCGTTAGGGTGATAAATACGCATCGCGTAACTTTGCCGTGTATCATTATGCTGCGTTAATACATCTTGCGCTTTTTGATAAAGCACAGGCAGTGGTAATTGGGCAGCAGGTATTCCAGCTGCATCATTCGGTGCACCACGTTGATAATACTCATCAAAAAATTGCTTTTTGCCTTGTTCACCGAGGCCGTAGCTGGCGTTCATAACAAACGGCACATAGGTGAACATAAACATGATTAAGCCAGAGTAGGTAATCATTAAATGAAACGGCAAGCTCACAACACTCATTAAATTATGCCCATCTAACCAAGACGTAGCACCTTTATTTGAGCGAAACGTAAAAAACTCTTTAAAGATTTTTTTATGTACCACAATGCCAGTAACTAGGCCAAGCAGCATAAACATGGTGAAAATACCCACTAAATAATAAGCAAAGCGGGTAGGCAAGTAATGCAATCGATAATGCATGCGATACAAGGCTTGTCCGCCGCCCGTTTTACGGTGCTCAAGTACTTCGCCTGTTTCGCCATTTAGAGTTTTACTAACGCGTGATAGTTTATCTTCGTCATTTTTTTGTTGATAGCTTAACCATAAATGCGGTTCGCTACGAGTGAGGGGTAAATAAATACGCCACTCTTTGGCGTCTTGCCCGTATCGCTGCAAATGGGTTTGCGCGGTTGTTAACGACGTTTCAATATTGGCGGTGTTCTTTGGTAATTCAGGCGCCATCCATGCATCAATTTCACTGTCGAAATAACCTAAGGTGCCGGTAACAAAAATAAAATAAAGCAGCCAGCTTACTAAAATGCCTGTCCAGGTATGAAGCCACGCCATAGACTGGCGAAATCCACTTTTCATATTAACCTCTTAGCCAAAACATAAGCGCGTTGGCCAGCGCGCTAACGGCGAGTACTAACAGGCTGTTAATGAAAACGCTGCGATAACTTTTTGCTGAAAATACGTACATGATGTAACCCGTATAAAGAGCAAAACTCAACATTGAACTGGCAGCAACGGCGTCTTTTTGTGAGAGAGGCAATAGAAAAGAAATTAAAACACTGACTGAGATGGTTAGTGCATAACCTAAAAATGCGGCAATTAAAATACGGTAGCAGATTTCCTTTTTAAAACTGCTTTTTGACGAAACATGTTCCATAAATAAACGAGAAATAAAATTAGAGACAATAAATGATAACAGTTATTGTTTTTATTATAAATATGGCAGAGATGTTTGACACGATAAGAGCGTAATTATTTGTTGTTGCGTGTGGTGTTTGGTTTGAAGTGTGTTGAATACGTTAATGGTGAGTATAAAACCTGAGGTGTTGTGAAGTTAGTTTTAGTTAACTCAAAGTAAAAAATATTTGACATACAGAGGTGCTGGTTTATATTTATTAATGTTAAATATTTTTAACTTAATGTAAGGAATAATAAACATGACTAAAAATGAGTTACGGGATTTTCTTAATTCGATTAGCTTTCGTGAGTTGACGCTAACGGTAGATTTAGTCGCAACACTTGGCATTTTATATTTCTATTTAACGCGTTTGATTGCTGCGACGCCTGAAATGCAAGCTGATGCTGGTTTTGTTTCAAGCTTATTGCTTAAGGCAATTGTATTTTCGATTGTGGTTGCTATTGCGAGCAGAATATTACTGCAAGTGGTTAGCGACGGAGAGTTAGAGCGACCCCTTGATGAACGAGAGAAGTTAATTGATTTATTTGGCAATAAGCATGCCTTGTGGGTGCTGCAAGCCGGTGTGTGCATTGCTATTTTTCAGTACACTGCTGAGGCGCAAAACTGGCTGTCGGCTAAAGGGCATCAACTGCCATTTTTAGCGCTGCATATTATGGTTGTGTCGTTTATTCTGTCGGAGGCGGTTAACTATATAATGCAACTTGTTAAAAGCCGAATGAGTGCAGTATATGGCTGAACTTCAAATTACTAATCAAATAAAAATGCTGCGTTTTATGAATGGCGAAATGACGCAAAAAGAATTAGCCGATCGTGTAGGCGTTACGCGCCAAACCATTATGGCAATTGAAGCTGCCAAGTATTCCCCCTCGCTTGAGGTCGCGTTTAAAATTGCTGCTGTGTTTGATTTGCCTTTAGAAAGCGTGTTTCAGTATCAATAATAAGCGACTAAGTTGCGCATTAAATATGCAAATTAGTCATAATAAACACTGACATAAATTACGTTTTAGATTAGGATAAAAATAAAAAAATAAAGGCTAATCAAGCAATGGATTTCTTGTTTAATGGCAAATTCTGGCTAAGTGCCGTGTTTATTGCGGTACTTTTGGGTTTTGCATCACAATTACGCGCCGATGACCGACCTTGGTTAAGTTACCTCATTAATCCGTCGTTTTGGTTCTCTGGTGCAGTCGACGAAGACAAATCAGATTCTTATTATTATTCATACGATAAACAGCAAATTCGTTATTCGCCCATGGGGAATTGGTTTGAGCTTGGCAACACCCTAATTGAATGGGCAGATGTTGAGACATTTGAAGTACTGGCGCGCGATTTCGCTAAAGACAAAAACAATATTTATTACCAATCAGACGTGATCACCCGTTCAGTTGATTACATGACTTTTTCACTTATTAATGAGCTAATTGCACGCGATAAAAACCACGTTTATGTGCCATCCCGATTTGTTGCTAAAAGTGCCTTAGCTGAACAATCAGATTCCCCTTTACATATCATTAGTGATGCAAATCCAGCTAGTTTTGAAATAATAAATGATGCTTGGACGAAAGATGACAAGCAGGCTTATTATTATTTTGTACCGCAAGCGGTTGATGTTGCATCGTTAGCGCTTTTAAATGAATACATAGTGAAAGATGCGAATTCGGTATTTATTAAACACGATGATCGTTTTATTAAAACCCAAGTTGCGGGCCTACATGTTAACGCGCTCAATGAGCAGTTTATTTACGACGAGCATAAGCTGTATTGGTTTGATGCCAGTTATCAACAAAACGATAATGGCGACTCGCAATCTAGCGTCTGGTTGGAGTCGGTTGCTTATCAAAATATCGATTCTTTTACGCAATTTAATGACGATTATTTTACCCTCGATGATAGCGTCTATTTCGGCAAAAACCGTGTAGAACACGCTGATGCTAAAACCTTTCAGATTATTAATAATGCCGGCTTTGCCAAAGATGCCAGTCAGGTGTTTTATCAACAACACCGCTTACCTAATGCCGATGCGCACAGTTATGCTTTATTGCTAGAGCACGGCAGCTATGGCCGCGATAATTCGCGTATTTACTACAAAAACCAATTACTTGGTGAAAAACAAACACCGTTAAAAGTGCTCAGTAATGATGATTATTTAGTAAGTGGTGACAAGGTATTTTTCCAAGGTAAAGTAATAGAAGGTGCCAATGCTGACTATTTCACCTTATTGAAACGCTTTGCAAGTTACGCAAGTGATGGTAATGCAGTTTATTTTCAAGATAAAAAAATTGAAGGCGTTGATTTAAATACTGTGGTTGTGATTAATCGTGATATGGCGATTCGCGACGCGAATCATGTTTATTGGCATGGTTCACGAGTTGAAGGTGCAGATGTAAACACCTTTATGCGTAGCCATCGCAATTACGAAAAATATGATGCAGAAGATAAACGCTATTTTTATAAAAACGGCATTCGCGTTGCAACAAGGAATGATTAGTTGCGCCTAGTGGGTATACAACAGTAGAGTTTAACAGCCGCTAAGCTACTAACTAAACACATGAAGATGTTGAACTTTTCATATTGGTGATGTTCTTATGTTAAAAATAATAAGGATACAAATATGAAACGCATGGTCTTTTTCGCATCTGCATTAGCACTTACCGGCTGCACGGCCACTATTAAAGAATCACGCTTTATTGCACAAGATGACGAAAAAACGCTTTATAGCGATACCTTTATCAACACTTTGAATGCGCAAACACCACGCCATAATGTCAACGTGATCTCTATCCCGTCAGAAGATAAAACGACTACCTTGTACGGCGTGTTCTTAGATAATCAGAAAACACGAAACACAGTTTTGTATATCCCCGGCAATGGCATGAGCGTTGAAAAAGCGGCTACTAACACCTTGCTTGAGCTTGCCGAATACGATTATGACATTGTGATATTTGACCGTCGCGGCTTAGGTGCGAGCGAAGGCACTGCCACAATCGCTAATTTAATCAACGATGCTAATGTTACTTTCGACTATACCAAGCAATCCCTTAAAGCCGACAAAGTGATTGTGCATGGTTATTCACTTGGCAGCTTTATTGCTGCGCAACTTGCCAAAAATAAAGCGGTCGATGGGCTAGTAATGCAAGGCTCGGCGACTAACGTAGATGATTGGGTAGACGAAG
The DNA here is from genome assembly GCF_021654175.1 of Pseudoalteromonas sp. MMG024. NCBI lineage: Bacteria > Pseudomonadati > Pseudomonadota > Gammaproteobacteria > Alteromonadales > Pseudoalteromonadaceae > Pseudoalteromonas > Pseudoalteromonas sp. MMG024. The sequence goes on along the minus strand of NZ_JAKFZO010000003.1, from coordinate 191,136 downwards.
CGATGCCTTGGTATTCAAAAGTATTTGTTGATGTGCAAATTGATGATGCGTTTTACTCGGTTGATAATAAACAGGTACTGAGTGAAAACTATGTAGGGCCACTGCTTGTGATTTGCGGTGCTGATGATAAACAAACGCCAGCAATCTTGTCAGAAAAACTATTTAACGCAAGTACAAGTGCCGAAAAGCAGCTGGTGATTGCAGAAAATGCCGGTCACGGTGAAATGTTCAACAGTAAAAATGTGCAAGTTGCTTATCAAACCTTTCTTGCAAAATTTTAGCCTGTAACTTTTAACCTGTAGCTAAGCCCACACAAACGCGAAAGCAAAGTGGGCTTATATTCGTTAACAGCGAATTGACCGCTCCAATTTATGACTATACTGAGTGAACGATCATTTTCTCAGGACTTGTTATGAACCATCTTAAACTCCCCGCGTCTAGCGTTACACTTTCACTAACTTGTAGTTTTGCCATTGTATTGTTAACTGGCTGTTCAAAAGCCGACCCCGTTCCCGTAACTGAATGTAAAACTGTGGTAAGTCATGCAAAGCGTGTTTTAGGTGATAAAGCGCCGAGCAGTTCACAAATGTTGAAGCAGTGTAAAGCGGCGAGCGATGAAGCAAGAGGGTGTGTGATGGCGGCAGATAAGCCAATGAAATTATTAGATTGCGACTTTTAAGTGATCGCCACACCGTGTTGTTCAGTACCCACTTAAGCAAATTTAAAAACTAAGGGAAACCAATCATGATTACAGCTTACGCAGCAAAAGAGCCCGGTGGCAAATTAGAAAAACATACGATTGAAGTAGGTGAATTAGGCGCTCACGAGGTAGAAATTGACGTTGAATATTGTGGTATTTGTCATTCTGATATTTCAATGATCGACAACGAGTGGGGGTTTTCACAATATCCGCTTGTGGCGGGTCATGAAGTTGTTGGTCGTATTGTAAAAACTGGCAGTCACGTGAATAGTTTACAACAAGGCCAGTTAGTCGGCTTAGGCTGGCATTCCGACTATTGCCAAACCTGTTATTCGTGCAATACCGGTGATGAAAACTTATGCGCAGCGGCAACGCCTACGATAATGAGCTATGGCGGATTTGCAAATAAAGTGCGAGCTAATGAAAAGGCGGTGGTTGCGTTACCAGATGGCATGGATGCGCAATCTGCGGGGCCGCTATTTTGTGGCGGTATTACCGTATTTAACCCACTGGTGCAATTTGATGTAAAACCAACCGACAAGGTTGCGGTAATCGGCATTGGCGGCCTTGGGCATTTAGCGCTGCAATTTTTAAATGCATGGGGGTGTGAAGTTACCGCATTTACATCATCTGAGGCAAAATCAGACGAAGCAAAAAGCCTTGGTGCACACCATACGCTGAACTCGCGAGATAGCAGTGAAATTGAGGCCGCGGCAAATCAATTCGACTTCATTATTTCAACAGTCAATGTAAAGCTGGATTGGAATTTATACCTTTCAACATTAAAACCAAAAGGGCGCTTACACTTTGTAGGGGCTACGTTAGAGCCGCTTGATTTAGGCGCGTTTGGGTTAATTGGCGGACAAAAGCAAGTATCAGGCTCACCTGTGGGCAGTCCGGCAACGATAGCTCAAATGCTGGAATTTGCGGTGCAGCACAATATTAAACCACACATTGAAACCTTTAAAATGAGTGATGTGAACAATGCATTGGCGCATTTAAAGTCGGGTAAAGCGCGCTATCGTATTGTGCTTGAAAAAGATTAATTGGCTAATAGGGTGTAAATACTTATTTAGTGAGTAATACGTTTAAAAGTGATATGGCGTCGCCATATCACTTTTAATTTCTAACACCGTTTTAATTTCAAGCACCGTTTTAATTGTTCAGTTTAATACCAGCGAAAACGCTTCTTTAATACCATTGTGATGGGGAATTGGTTACACTCTTCGGAATAACATAGCTTTATTAACCATCCGTATTTATTCATGAATTACTTAATCTCAGTCACTATTTTGTGGGCATTTTCATTTAGCTTAATCGGTGTGTACTTGGCAGGACAAGTCGACGCTTGGTTTAGTGTGTTAATGCGTGTTGCGCTTGCCGCAGTGGTGTTTTTACCGTTTTTAAACATTACCCGTATTGCTAAACCGCTTGCGCTTAAATTAATTGCTATCGGGGCGATTCAATTAGGCGCTATGTATGGCTTTTACTACCACAGTTTTTTGTATTTAAGTGTGCCTGAAGTACTGCTGTTTACTGTAATGACACCGCTTTATATCACGTTATTAAACGATGTTTTAGAAAAGCGCTTTAACGCCCAGTTTTTACTGGTAGCCATTATTGCCATTATTGGCGCGGTGGCGATTCGCTATCAGGGCATTGATGGTGATTTTGTGTTTGGCTTATGCTTAGTACAAGGCGCTAATATTTGCTTTGCCAGCGGACAAGTATTTTATAAGCGTGTAATGAGCGAACAATCGCTTGATCATAAAACAGCATTTGCATGGTTTTTTGTGGGAGCCTTAATTGTTGCGGCAACGTGCTTTGCCTTATTTGGCAATATCAATAAATTACCAACAACAGTTACGCAATGGGGCGTTTTAACTTACTTAGGGTTAATCGCATCGGGCTTTGGTTACTTTGCATGGAACAAAGGCGCAGTAGCGGTTGATGTAGGCACACTTGCGGTAATGAATAATGTACTTATTCCGGCGGGCATTGTTGTAAATTTAGTGATTTGGAATCGTGATGCAGATTTACTTCGTTTATCGCTTGGCGGGGCAATTATGCTCTTGGCGCTTTGGCTAAATCGGGTTTTTACAAAACGTCTCGCCCATTCACAATAATAGCATTTTTAATACATAAAAAAGGCACCAATTGGTGCCTTTTCAATTTAATTAACAATTAAAACAGGTAGTTAATACCTAAATTAACTGTAGCGCCTTTGCCTTTCACATTGTAGCCACTGCCTGTGTAAGACTGAGAGCGAGCAGGGTAGTAATCGTTATTAAGTAAGTTTTCTACACCGCCATATACTTTGAAATCTTGGCTTATTTGGTATGAAGTACTCAAGTTAACAACATTGTAGCTACTTACCGGGCCATTGGTGCCTGTGTATACGTCACCTACTTTTTCAAAACGGTCACGGCTGCCAACATGCATCATGGCAAGTGATGCGTGCCAGTCATTTGTGATGGTGACATCGGCATAAGCGGCAAACTTAGGCGGGTTAATCGTACTGCCGTTAAGGTATTCATCGGTATCGGTGTTTTTACCTTCTAACCAGCTGTAGTTAACACCTAGTGTCAGGGTATCGCTTGGTTTTGCTTCAAGTGCCGCTTCAAAACCGTAGATTTCTTGCGGCGAGCGCACGCTTTCGTACTTGCCTGTTGCTGCATCTTCTACAAGGCTGGTACCGATATTTGATTTACTGATGAAAGTGGCAAACTGGTAGTTGAAAATGCCGTAGTAACCGTCAAAACCAACTTCATAGTTTTTAATGATTGACGCATCTGTATCAATTTTATTGATGCTTGGTGCAGATGCGGTGCGTAAGGTACGCCCTAAATCTGTCACATCAAAGCCTTCAGAATAACTTACAAATGGCATAAAGGTATCAAATGCGTTGTAACGTAAACCAAGGTTGTAGGTTGTTGCGCTGTATTCAATATCGCCGCCAGTGACATTGACTACGTCACTACAAGTTTTGCGACACACCATAAGGGTTTGAAAGTCATTAACTGATACATCAATTTCTTCATGGCGAAGACCCGCTTTTACTACCCAATCATGATTAATTACAAATTTTGATTGTAAATAAAGCGCAGCGTTATCCATGTCCATTTCAGGCGTCCAATCACGACCATCTACCATGGTTTGCGCTGTCACGTCGTTGAGTAAATCGATACCGTAAGTGAAGCTTGCCGCAGTGTTATCAAAATCAACTGTAGTATTAAAGTTTGCACGAATACCGGTTTTTTCAGACTCAATCATAGATTGGCCGCCCGCTAAGTCTAGCTCAGGATCACGGAATTTAGTGCTGTAGAAAAACACATTTTCAAGTTTCTGCCAATAAACATCACCGGTAAATAAGGTATCGGTAAAGATTTCAGCGTGCTCGTATTGTAACTTTAAGTTGTGGTTACCACGCGGCCCTTGAGGATCGCCCGGGGCTTTAACCCCGCTGGTGTTTTTCTCAGCGTAGCTTTTTTCGCCGTCGTTAACGGTTTTGTTGATGCTGATATAGTCGGTTTCTTGCTGACCTTCAAAATAGTTGTAAGTAAGCGATAGCGCACTTTGGTCGGTTAGGTCGTAGCCGATTTTAGTAAATGCATTTTTAGATTCAAAGCCTGACATACCATAAAGCAAACCAAGCGGGTCGCCGTCGGCGTCTTTAATAATGCCGTTATCTTCATAAGCGACATTGGCAACATAATTTAACTTGTTGTTACGACCATCTAGAGTTACATCGGCACGTTTGCCTAGGCTGTCGTTGAAGTCGGTTGCGGAAAAATTAGTCGCAAGATTAAGTTTACCGTTAAAGCCGTCTTTGCTGTCGGCATTTTTAGTAATGTAGTTGATGATACCGCCCGCAGCGCCGTTACCATAAATTGAGGTCGCACCCTTAATCACTTCAACGCGTTCAATAACACTTGGATCAAGAGAACGAATTGCTAAACGACCATTTCTTAAGGGAGTAGATTGCGGTAAACCATCAATTAATACAAGCGCACTACGGCCACGTAAGTTTTGACCTGAACTACTGTTAGTGCCAGTGTTTGGCCCCATGCCTGGTACCTGAATGGCTAAAATGCTTTGCAATTCATTGGTTACTTCCATGTTTCTTAGTAGCGCTTGCTGATCGACAATCACTACCGACGCGGTTACTTCATCTAAACGTTCTTCAACACGGCTGCCCGTTACGATAATGCGTTCCATATCTTTGGCTTGCTGTTCGGCGTTGGGTGCGTCGGCAAATACGGCACCTGAAACAAAGAGCGCGGTTAGGCTGAGGGAGGTTTTTAACATGGTTGATCCGATACTTGAGTAAAAAATTAGTGCGGATGTTAATGATATTAATTATTAATTGCAATAAGTAAGAGGTCTGTTGAGTTTTATTTATTTACTATTTTAATTATATGTATCAAAGAGCTAGTTACAGTTTTACTGAATGATTCACCCAGAGAAGCAGTGTATTACTTGTTTTGGTACGTATTAACTAGATTGTAATTGCGGGACCTTGATTCGAGTTGATAACAAGACATAATTTAAGTTAGCGAGTGTTTACTTGGGGTTTTAGTTGCGTCTAATAATCTAGAAAACTCATTACTCGAGCCGAGCAGTGATTTTTTAATATCGCGCCATTCGTGGCGATGATGACCAAATTGGTCTTGCCATAAGGCAATCGTTGGTTGATCTGGTTTAAACACAGTGCAGCCTCGCTTTATAAACTCCTGTTCACAGTTTGATTCGATATGACTGACATTACTTAGCTGAGATAAAAAGGTTTTTTCAGCGGCATCGTTAACAGCTAAGCGCAGTGTTTGCGGTAAGGTGTTAAGCCACTTTTGACTGACTACGTTGACCCAAGTATCAGGTACGGTGTTAAGCTGCGTAATGGTTGCGATTTCGTCACGTAAATTATTTGGACCTGCATACAGGCCGATTATACCGGGGTCGAGTACCTGAAACTTGCCTAAGCGCGCCATACTCGCGACATTCGCCCAGTTAACCTCCACAATATGTGCACTGGTCATGGCATAAAAGTGTTTTAGCACCTTGCTTGCGGGTACGCGTAGCACCATATTCTTTAAGTCTGTTGGTGTTTTGATCACTGTATTGGCAAGTTTTGTGGTACTTAGTGTACGTGCGCCTGTAATGTAGTGATATAAAATAGCCAATTTACCTTGTTTTGCTATTTTTTCAATTACGTTTTGCTGCCAGTACGGCGAACTAATTAGATTCAAAAAGGCTTGATTGTTACCTGCCCAAAATGGAATGTTTAGAATATCTAGAAGTGGTAACGCGCGCGATAAATTTGCAACTGAAATGAGCGCAGCGTCGACTTGCCCTCGCGAAACAGCCGCCATCAGGTCAGTGCCAATGCCCATTTCGCCTTGTTCGTGGATATCAACATAGATTTTGCCTTGTGACAGGCTTTGAATATTGCGTTTAAACTCGATGTGTAAATGTGGAACGAATGAGGCATCTGAGGTGTGATAGGGCGATGCGAATACTAAGGTGTGCTCTGCAGTTTGTTTTATCGCTTCATCTTGTGTAATATCGTCAGCACTTAACTTTGCTGTTGCAGCGGTTACATTGCCAAACGGAAAAAGCGAGCTTGCAACAAGCGCGCTCGACGATTTGATAAAATAACGACGTGATATTGGCATATTTTAAGTTTAGCCAAGTTCACGGTGCTTTCAATGCGCACTAGGGCTGTTTTATTTGTTAGTCAGATACATCTTTAATCGTAAAAGACTCAAAAATCTCCTCTTCTTGCTCTAGTTTTTCTGCCCACGCGGTTACGCCGTCTAGTGATAGATTAGGTCCTGCCACATAACGTTGCACGCTGTCATCTTCACTGATCGCAAATTCAATTAGATATCGTTTAGTTGTCATCATATTGCCACCGATGATTTGTATGCTCATCTTTTGGTTTACCCGTTTTTGATTACAAATTAATGACACAGTTTGAAGAAATTTTAAACAATTATTTTTACCTCCTGTTTACATTTGTTATCGAAACTGCAAATCCCTTGCTCTGTATGGCCTAAAGCAGACTTAATCGAAATTCAAATAGAGTTTTGACTCTAAATGTAAGGAAATTGTAAAGATAATACTTTAAAGTAGCGCGGCAATAATTTCAAAAAGTTGCACAGGAAGAAGTATGCAAAGGATGGTATTGATTTGAATTTTTAATAAAAACAAATGGATAACCATGAATCTCTCACGCTTAAAAATCGTAACATCAATTATTGTTGCAAGTTACGCAACGCAATCGCTGGCAGCAGCACCTGAAAATTACTATCAATTGGCTGATCAATCTTCGCCAACTAAACTAAAACAAAGCCTACATAACATCATTAAAGGGCATACTAAAATTCCGTATACCTCATCCAGCACCGACACTTGGGATGTACTGGAAATTGCGGATCAAGATCCAGCAAATAGTAATAACGTGATTGATGTGTATAAAAACGCTAGCTATGCAAAAGTTGGCGGCGGCAACACTCAGTATAATCGCGAACATAGTTGGCCAAAGTCGTACGGCTTTCCAAGTGACGGCAGCAATAATTACCCTTACACTGATTTGCACCATTTGTTTATTGCTGATAGCAGTTACAACTCAAGCCGCAGTAATAAACCGTATGCAACGTGCAGCGATGCGGCGTGTATTGTAAAAGCAACGGAGCTTAACAATAATCGCGGCGGTGGCTCAGATGATATTAACTTAACGTTGGGTTCAGGTGCGACGGGAACATGGCAAACGTGGCCTGCACGCCGTGGTGATGTAGCGCGTGCACTTATGTATTTAGCAGTGCGTTATGAAGGTGGTAGTCACTCAATCACAGGAGTGTTAGAACCCGATCTTATTCTGACCGATGATCGCATGTTGATTGAGGGCTCAAAAACAGGTGGCAATGAAGCAATTGCTTACATGGGACTAAAATCTACCTTGCTGGCATGGCATAAAGCCGATCCAGTAGACAGTTTTGAAACGCGCCGAAACGACGCAATCTTTGAGCATCAAGGCAATCGTAACCCATTTATTGACCATCCAGAGTTTGTTGCATGTGTATTTGAAAGCAGCTGCTCAGGTAATGGCCCTGATACCGGCACGCCGAGTGACAGCACACCTTGGATTAACGAGCTTCACTATGACAATGACGGCACCGACGTAAACGAGGGTGTTGAAATTGCGGGTGCAGCAGGCATTGATTTCAGCGGTTGGTCGCTGGTGGCATACAATGGCAATGGCGGCAGCGCTTATAAAACCGTAAGTTTATCGGGTGTACTTGCAGATCAGCAGGGCGGCTTCGGTACGCAATTCTTTGCGATTGCAGGTTTGCAAAATGGTGCGGCTGATGGCATTGCACTGATAAATTCGAAAAATGAAGTGGTGCAATTTTTAAGCTACGAAGGCAGTTTAACCGCAACAAATGGCCCAGCTAACGGCTTAACATCGACAGATATTGCTGCAGCTGAAAACACCAGTACCGCAGTCGGCATGTCACTGCAGCTAAAAGGCACCGGTAACGTGTATAGCGACTTTAGTTGGCAACTGGCATCAGCTACATCAAATCAAGTAAATTCAGGTCAAACATTTGAAGGTGTTAGCACAACACCCACCGAGCCAGAGCAGTCAATATTTACCAATACGACAGCAACGGCAATTCCTGATAACGCGTCAGTAACATCAAACTTAGCGGTAACGCGTTTTGGCAGTGCCAACACTATTACGGTTGATGTAGATATAACGCATACCTATCGTGGTGATATTAGCTTGGTGTTAATCGCTCCCGACGGCAGCGAGTTTACGCTTAAAAGTAAAAATGGCTCAGACTCTGCTAATGACGTAAAAGCACAGTACGCAGTAATAACCTCATCGGTTGCAAATGGCGAGTGGCAGCTACGCGTAGAAGACAACTATCGTAAAGATACGGGCACGCTAAACAGTTGGTCAATTACCTTTAACTAACAGTGCTTATAGTTAGATAAATCAAAATGCTAGAAAAAAAGCGCCAATGACATCTGGCGCTTTTTTTGTATTAACTTAATGCATAAGTTTGGCATTTACTGCTGAATACATAAATTAATTCAAAGGATTACTTTCGAAAACGGCCACAAAGAGCGCCTAGTTTGTTTGATAGTAAAAGCTGCTATCGGAGACTTTTCGAACAATATTATACTCCAAACCTATATGGTTATAATCGCCTGAATTTGGAATACTTGATTTGTGGTTAATCACGACTCCCCAATGGTTATCACTTATCCCTCCAAAGATTATGTTGATACTTTCTTCATTTGCCTTCGCGATTGCAGCAACATTATACTTCGCCATTATGTCTCTAAGAGCCTTGGTAACTTCAGATAATGCTAGTAGATTTGGAGCATCTTCTGGCTTGGACAGTTTATAGTCACCAGAAGGAATAAATCCTGCTTGTTTGGTTGGGTAGTAGGTAATAAGCTGTGTTGGACTATAAAACGTATTATTGACGCGAAAAACATGAGGTGCCGTTTGCTGGACAATATACAGATTTGTATTTTGCCTCAACATTTCTAATTCGCTCTTTGAATCGAGTAAAAACTGATTTATCAGCTCAATCCTTTCTTTTGTACATTTTTGCTTCTTACATATTGAAATACTTGGTAAATTTGAAAGCTGCTTCTCATTAATATTCAAAAATCTACTTCCTAATACTCCAAAATTAAAATTTGCAAAGGCTTGCTTATCGTTATTGTTGACGAAATTTGTTGGATGAATGTCTAGCAAACTGAAAGGGAAAAATGAAGGAAGATAAGCTAGCTGTTTATCTGTTTTAGGCAGCATCTCGTTAGCATGTTTAAGCAGTTTTCGGTATTCGAGATCAATGTCTTCGGTGAAATAGGGCGGTGTATTTCCATAAGCTGAATTCGCACTGATTAAAATGCAACATAATAAAAAAGCTCTAAACATTTGTTATTTTAAATCCCTGTAAAATTAAGAACCATTATGATTCGGCATCATATTGTAATATAAATATAAAAATAAAAATAAAAATAGGAACAGGTCTTGCGCTTTTCATGCTGATTCAAGTTTTATCTATGTTAGCTTTTGCTTATTTCCGTCAGGAACATAATTAAAATCAGAGGGGTACTTTCGCGAAGAGCCTACAACTGACATTCGTAACCCCCAAATAAACGGCAATAAATAGTTTACTAACATTTGTCAGACACAACAAAGCCAACTGGTTTTTGTCCTACCACTTTATTAACTTCTATTTTTATTCGTAAAGCTTATCTGTTGCTTCTTTGAGCCCAGAGTGCGGTAAAAACTGATCTGTGATGGTCAAAATGGAGTGAAGATTATTTTTTAGTTTATCAAGTTCGATACTTCCTGGCTTCATAGCTGTTTGTAATAAATGAATTGCCATGTCTGCTAACAGAATTCGCTGCTTCTCTAGCCACTCTTCATCTCCTTTGGTAGCGGAGTTATTGAGGTAACTATCTTCTACCAAACTATGCAATTGCCAACTTGTTTTTATTAGTTTATTTCTTTCAATATCATTCACTGTTTATCCCTCAAACATTTAAAAGCTAATAAATCAGACTTTGCAAAGTTGCTTAGCTTGTAAAATACGAAAAAAGCAAAATAACAAAATCTTAATCTATTGAAAAATTAATTAAGTTATAAGAAATAAATTGAATGTATGTGAACGATTAATATTTGCTCATTGCGACTAGATATAAAATAAGTGCTGAAAAGTAGTGTTCTAATATCCGCTCGAAAGAGTCTCATTTTGCATTCCAGATAAATGGATACTCAGAATAGTCACACACAAAACGTCATTCCACATAAGCTACTCTCATCTTTAAACGTAGTTCAAGTGCAATTCTATGTTGTATCTAAGGTTGGCGCGTTGAGTTGAATGTGTATGCCTAAATAAAACCTTGATGTGTTCGGTATGCATGTAACGTAATCAAACCGACTTCTTTTATTAATTATTCAGTAACTTATTTTTCATATTAACGCGACACCATAGGGCGCGAATTTAATTACCGTCACTTATGGAAAATAAAATGGAACATAAAAAAATAAAAATGAGCGCACTTGCGCTGTCAGTATTACTCGCGCTAACGGCTTGTTCAGATGGCGATGATGGCGCACAAGGCCCAACAGGGGCAGCAGGCCAAAATGGTACTGATGGTTTAGATGGCACAAATGGTAGCGATGGTTCAGCTGGCAAACTAACGCGCCTTGCTACAGTACCAACAGGCGCTGAAGTGACGGGTATCTTTTTATCACAAGAAGGTGATTTATTTTTCAACGCCCAGCACCCATCAGACAGCAATACAGTAACGAATGCTGCAGGTAAAACATTCCACACAGGGACTGTGGGTGTGCTTGCTGGTGTTAATTTTAATAACTTACCAGAAACGCTGGTTGATTCACCTGTACCTGTGAGCGACGAAGAACGCCAAACGGTGATGAGTGCTTACGGCCAATATCAAATCCTCGGCCAAACGGGCGATACGTACAACGGCAAGTTAGCAAAAGGCTTAGGCCACATTTATTCGATGGTAAGCGATGAGCTTATTCTTGAAAACGACATGCCAGATTTTAACGGTTTTATTCAAACAGGCGCGGGTAAAGGCTATTTATTCACTAACTGGGAAATGTACCCAGGTGGTATGAGTCGTATGGCGCTTGAAAAAGATAACCAAGGTAGCTGGACAGTTACTGATGCCATGATGCTTGATTTTGATGGTGTAAAAGGCACAGCGGCAAACTGTTTTGGTTCAGTAACGCCTTGGAATACACCGCTCACCTCAGAAGAGTGGATCGTAAACTCTAAAGTAGATACTACTACTCACCCAGATTGGAACAATCCTGCAGTAATGAACACAGATATCATTGGTTACATGTGGCAACTTACAGCACCGGATGCGCCAAACCCGTATCGCTATGGTTATATTGCAGAAGTACAAAACCCAACATCAAATGAACCAATGGTGGTTAAGCACTACGCATTGGGTCGTTTTGAACATGAAAACGCAACGGTAATGCCAGATGGTAAAACAGTTTACCTATCACAAGATGACACTGGTGGCGTGTTATTTAAATTTGTTGCCGATACACCAGAAGATTTAAGTGCAGGTACGCTTTACGGTGCTAAATTAACCCAAGATGTTGGTCAGAACGACCCAGCGACAACAGGCTTTGATGTAGCGTGGGTTGAACTTGGTCACGGCGACAACGCAATGATTGAAGCATGGATTGCAGATTTTGACGGTATAGGTACGGATCAATACGTTGAAGGCGAAACGAGCTACATGACCATGGCTGACGTGGAAGCGTGGGCAAATGGTGCGGCAACTTACCCAACGGTTGCTAATGGTGGCGGTAAAGTTACCGCAGGTGAGCCGATGGATAACCGTGTTGTATTCCTAGAATCACGTCAAGCAGCCCGCTTAAAAGGTGCCACGGCAGAATGGCGTAAGCTTGAAGGTATTTCAATTAATACCAAGCGTGCGCAAGAAGCAATTGAAGGCGTAAACACCATTGATGGTGAAGATATCACTGATGCGTACGTGTACCTTGCGATTGCCGATTTAGATAACACCCTAATTGATAACGAAGGTGATATTCAGCTATCAAGCCGCGTTAAAGATTGTGGTGGTGTTTACCGAGCAAAACTAGAAGAAGGTTATAACATTAGCCGCATCGAACCATTAGTAATGGGTTCAACATACCGCAGCAGCTTATCAGGAGCAGCACGTTGTGATGTTGACCAGTTATCACAACCAGATAACGTTATCGTAATGGACGACGGTCGCATCATCATTGGTGAAGACGGTTTCCAAGAAAACAATACGCTTTGGCTTTATGAACCTGTGAAAAAGTAAGCAGTTGTTTTAAGAGAAGTGAATAATACCAATTTACTTAAGTAGCGGATCATCCTAGCGGACTAAATATCATGCTAACTGCGTTAGAATTTATCAATGTAGAACAAATACATAAGAAAAGTTCTGCGTTGTTAGCATTTCATTTATCCAGTTCTATTCTTGATCACATACTTAACAGAATTGGTATAAGCACTTCTCATTTAGTTGGAAGAATGAGTATGAAATACCTAAACCTTGTACTTGCTGCGTTTATAACGTTTGCGAGTTTTTGTGTTTTTGCAAACAAACAAAATGACAGTCATAACGCGCTCGATTACATTAAACACAATGAAATTTATAACCCCGAGGCGGTGATCCCACCGCAGTGTTACACCAAAACTGAAGGCAAAAACAACCCGTGTTATGCCTGTCACCAAACCTATAAGCACAGCGAAAAACGCCCAAATATTATGAATGACGGCGACTTACAGGGCGATTATCAGTTTTCAGATGAAGGAATGAACAACAGTTGGAAAAACCTGTTTATTGATCGCTCTGACTTAATTAAAGGTATCAGTGACGACGCCATTTTGGCTTACGTTAATCAAGATAACTATGGTCAGTTTGCACACACTTACCCTACATCGCCTCAAGCCAATGCAATGTTCATTAATAATTTAGCGTACCCTGAAAAAGCTTTTAATCAGCAAGGGCTTGCAAAAGATAAAAGTCATTGGGTGGCATTTAACTACAAGCCGTTTCCAAGTACTTTTTGGCCAACAAATGGCTCAACCGGTGATGCGATGATCCGCTTGCCTAACGCCTTTCGTGAAATTAACGGCGAATTTAATCTCGATGTGTATTTTGCCAACTTAAGCTTGGTTGAAATAGCAATTAAAGAGCTGCAAACAATTTCTACCCCAGAAATTGACGAGCGCACTATTAATGTTGATTTAAATAATGACGGCACGCTTGGCAAAGTCACGCAAATAAATAAACAAAGCCACTACTTGGGGGACGCTAAACAAGTGCCACTTCACAGTATGTTGTACCCTAAAGGCACAGAGTTCTTGCACACAGTGCGTTATTTAGGGGTTGACGAACGAGGCGAAATTTACAATGCGCCGCGCATGAAAGAAGTGCGTTATATGAAAAAGCACGGATTCAAATCAGCCAACAAGCTACGTGGCGCGTACACGCTTGAGGCAAAAGAAAAAGAATTTGAGCAATTACCTAAAACCATTTCAATTGGCGAGCGCGGCATTGATAACGGCTTTAGCTGGACCATTAATGGTTATATTGAAGACCAGCAAGGCAAGCTTCGCAAGCAACATTATCAAGAGCTGATGTTTTGTAACGGCTGTCATAAAACCGTTGGCACGACTATCGACCAAACCTTTTCGTTTCCGCGCAAAGTTGAGGGCAAACTTGGCTGGCGCTATATCGATTTAAAATCACAAAAGGATGTGCCGACATTAGGCGAATCTGACGGGGAGTTTTTAACCTACTTACAACGTGTTGGCGGCGGTGATGAGTTTAGACAGAACCAAGAAATGTTACTGCGTTGGTTCGAGAGCGACGGCACAGTAAAACGCGATAAAGTTGCTAACCTGAGCAGCATTTATGAACTGATTATGCCGTCAAAAGAACGCGCGCTTAAACTCAACAAAGCCTATAAAACCATAGTGCAAGAGCAAAGCTTCTTATTTGGTCGCGACGCCAATATCAACAAAGCCAAAAATGTACTTGAACAGGTTGATGATAAGCAAGCGCCACTTGCGCCTGAGCATCATCATAAGTGGGATATTAGGCTTGCGTGGTTAATGGGTGAAGACAATGCAGTTCGCCGCTGAATACCTTATTACCTGTTTACTGATGGGGGCTGCGATTGGCATGGATGTAGCACTAGTCACAGCGCTTTACAGTACCAAGCTTACGTGCCGTAAAACACGCACGAAATGGATTACCGGCGTGGTTGGCTCACACACACTTTTACCTATGTGTGGCTATTTACTGAGTTTTTACGGTATCAAATGGCTGCCTTGGCTAACGCCGTTGTTGGGTGTTGTCGCAATTGGCTTTATTGCGGTGTACTTATATCACGAGATATTTGCCGATGATGAAACCGATGCGCTGGTCGCGACCATTTCGTGGTCGTTGATTGTTGCGGTAAGTTGGGATGCGCTTTGGTCGGGGCCTGCAAAGTCGGCACAAGTAGTAGAGTGGCAAACCGTGTTTGTCTGGACATCATTTATTGTGGTGGGCGCTGTGGTGTATCTATTTACCCTTGCTGGGCTTAAAGTTGGCAAGCGCTTAGCGTGCAGGCAAAACAATACGCCATTTGTTTGGCTTTGGTTGCAATACGCGGCAATTGGCTATTTTGGTTTGTTGGCATTGATGCGCTATACCTTTGCGTTGGATGTACCCGACTGGCAAATTTTTGCGTTAAGCGCGATTATTATTCGCATTGTATTGGTAAAACAACGGCCGTTATTTTCAACTGCCTTATCGTAATTAAAAAGGGCTCAGGCCCTTTTTAATTTATTAGCAACACCCGCAACAACAATCGTGCTTGTTAACTTGCTTTAACTAACTCGTCACTCAAATGCATTTGGCGAAATTGGTTGGGAGTAACACCTGTTTCGCTTTTAAACGCGCGGCTAAATGGCCCTACAGAAGCAAAACCGCTTTCAAGGCTAATCACTAATACCGACCAATCTTGTTTAGTCGTATCGGCCAACAGTTCTTTGGCGTGCGCAATACGCAGCCCATTTATGTACTGATTGAAATTTTTATCGCTAATATGCGTTTTTAGCGCACGGCTAACACGGTATTCAGGCACATCTAAATGACGGGCTACATCTGCGACCTTTAGGTTAGCTTGTAAAAATAAGGATTCGTTTTCAATTAATTGACTAATTTGTGCGGCAAGTAACACATCACTGTCAGATGATAAAACACGGGTTTCTGTTGCCGCAACGACATCTTCAACCGTATTTTCTTCACTAGCGTGTTGTTGCCAGTGGGTTCTATTTCGCCAAATAAGCAAAATGTGAGTATTAACAACTACCATTAAAATAATGGCTGTGATCACCCACTGCTTTGCTGCTACATCACCGGCAAAGAGGTAGTTGCTCAACTTGCTAATGCCTACCGCTAATGCAAAGGTTGATAAAAACCACACGCGTTGCAGTTGCTCTTTTTTTGTAGCGCTTTTAAAGCCGCGGCAGCCTTCCCAAAATGATAAAACCAACACGCACGATGACAGCAATATGGTGATTTCAGACAGTGCATGGCGAAATAGCGACTGCTCACTTGCATTAATTAACGCGGTGGAGCTTGCAAACAAATAACCTTGTTTAATGAAAATAAGAAATGAAATGACAAGCGCAAAGGCCAAGTGGTGCCGTTCAATGGCTTTTTGTTGGCGAAAAAAGCTACGCGACAATAACCAATAGCAGTTGCAGGTCGCTACGGTTCCTAAGCCAATTAAATATTTATAAGCTCCAATAGCATCGCCGCTTAGTTTTTGCGTCAGTGTCATGGCGATTGAGCCACAAAATACTGCAAATAAAATGTGCGGTAGTTGCTTTTCACGTACAAACAGTTGCGAAATTAAACCGCCAATGCTGACGCAAAGCACTAAAATATAAAAACTCGAAAGGGTCATAACAACATGTCAAAACCAGAATTAAACTAGCACTAAGTGTAACCAGCTCGCACCTATCAATCAATTTGCTATTTGTAAGTAACTTTTTCGAATTTTTTGTATGCCGAATTTCAAACTCGGCGCGAAATAAAAAACTTGGCATGCCAATTTATTAACTAAATCAATAAATTAAAAATTAGGGGCAGTTATGCAAAGTTTACTAGCAGATGGTGTGAAAAACGGCTTATCACCACAACTAATCTTAGATAAAAGCGTTAAAACCTGGTTTGTTACCGCTCTTTTTGGGCAGTGGATGTTCGCGTTATACATTCTTATTTTATATGTCATGCCCACAATCGTTGGTAACAGCGAGGTGACACATAATTTGCTACCAGGGCAAGGGGTGGAAGATAAACGCGTGTTTGATGGCGTGGTGTTTTTTTCTCATGTGGTACCCGCAATTATCTTGGCACTGTGTGGTATTTCACAGTTGGTACCAACAATTAGAAATAACTATCCGCGTTTTCACCGGATCAATGGTCGCATCTTCTTTATTTTGGGTATTAGTGGTGCGGTAACGGGTTTATACCTTACTTGGGTGACGGGCATGCGCTTTAGCGATATTGGTTCAATGGGCATTACGCTAAACGGTATTCTAATTCCTATTTTTATCTATTTTGCATGGCGTACCGCGTGTAAAAAGCAATTTAACTTGCATCAGCGTTTTGCTGTGCACAGTTTTTTGTTGGTAAATGGGGTTTGGACGTTCCGTTTGTACTTAATGGGCTGGTTTGTAGTAAATCAGGGACCGCTTGGTAATTCACGTAATCTTGATGGGCCTGCGGATATAGCAATGTCTTTTGCTTGTTACGTGTTGCCTATGCTCATTGCAGAACTCGTATTTTGGGCAAAACGTACAAATAACCTTGCAGTAAAATGGCTGGTTGCGTTTGTGTCGGTGTTTGGCGCAGCGATTACATTAATTGGGGTAGGGGCGGCAACGATGATGATGTGGCTGCCACGCATTGAAAAGGTTTTTTATGCGCTTTTTTAACAGCCACGGGAGTGAGCAGTGTTAACTCGCTCCGCGTAGCATCCATAATAAGCGAAAAGTAAATTTCAGACACAAAAAAGCGCAACCAAGGGGCGATTCATTAGTTGCGCTTGCTCACATTGAGCAGTGCGAGGGCACGTTAAACGGTTTTAAGCTACTTTGCTTTGTGCAATATTAATGGTGTTGCACTGCAAGCGAATTTCGCCGCGGCGTCTAGCAATAATATCAACGTCTAAATGTAGTTTTTTCGCCGCAGTATGCAACTGCTTTCTAAAACGATAAAACTGCGTATTGATATGGGTTTCTTCCATACGTGTTTGGCGCATTAACAGGCTTTTATCAAGCCAACCCGCTTCGCTGTCGGGTACGTTGTTTTGTTTGTCTTCCACGTATTTACGCGCCAGTAATAACACCAAGTAGTGGTGCGTTCTGTCTTCTAAATCAATTGATTGACCGTCAATATTTAAAATCACACCAACGTGCTCTTCGTTTTGGCTTACTGTAAAGTTAACATCTACTGTGTGCTCGGCGGTCTGTTCGCACTCTTGTGTCGCGTCAATATCGCTTGGCGCAATTAAAATGTATTGATTGCCTTGGTAACGTACTAAATCGCCGTTATGAATGGCTTTAACATTACCTTCTTGCTCAAGTAACCATTGGCCAGAGAGCGTTTGGCTGATCATTTGTTCTTGGTCATCGCAATTAAGCATGTTTACGTGGTGGTTAAGGGCAAAGTCACTCACACTTTCATTGGTGCTTTTTAAAAATGGGCATGGCTGCTCTAAACTCGAAACTTGCCATTTTACGCTTTCGCTATCGCCAAACTGCACAACATCATTTATTTTTAAGTCGTGTTTGATGTTTTTAGCAACGCGTTTGCCATTAATGTAAGTACCGTTGGCACTGATGTCTTGTAAAAACCAATTACCTTGTTGCCATTCAATTAAACAATGGCTACGTGAAACCGCAGTTTCTCTAATTAAGGTATGTGCTGTTTCTGGGTGACGGCCAATAATGTGGTGGTCTCGCAGCTGAATTGTTTGCTCTGTAACCGAATTTGTAAATGTACCCATTTTTCCCTCATATCAACGCTTGGTATTGGAATCTTTTGCCGTTATTATGTGGTGTAACTTTGCTTAATTACAATCAACAATAATAAAAGCTTTGCACTATGAGTAAATTATGCCATCACTGTGGCAACGCGTTAGATCTTTCAACCGCTACTTGCACTCGTTGTAACGAAACTAACACGGGCGGTGATATAGAAATAACACAAGTTATTACACCCGCAAGTGATGTGGTAAAAGAAGCTGCTATTGTCACCCACAGAAACCTCAGTGACTTTGAAGTTTTAGGCACGGTTTCAGGTGGTTTTGCCACAATTTTAAAAGCTAAAGATCCTGTGTTGGATCGTATTGTCGCCCTCAAACTTGTACCAAACACGGATAAGCAAAGCGACTTAGTGCAAGAAGCCAAACTCGCCAGTAAATTAAGCCACCCCAATATTGTTACCATCCATGAAATTATTCAAAATGATGAACAGCTTGCCATCGTGATGGAGTGGGTTGACGGCGATAACCTAAAAGCAAAAATCGCCACACAGCTACCATTAAAAGAAAAAGCCCATATTGCGCTGCAGCTGTGCAATACCATTGATTACGCTCATAAAAATGCTATTTTGCACTGTGATATCAAGCCCGATAACATTATGTTTGATATACATAACCAGCTTAAAGTACTCGATTTTGGTTTATCTCATGTACTCGGTGGTGAGTCACAGGCAGCAACAATCGGCTCGCCTGCTTATTTAGCACCTGAGCTGTATTTAGGGCAAAACGCCAGCAAACAAAGCGATTTATTTGCCCTTGGCGCCGTGTTATTTGAGTTATTCTCAGGTGAAAAAGCCTTTGATGGAAAATCACTTGAAGTGATAAAAGCACAAATCACAACAGGTGAAGCCAAAAGTTTAGCTGATAAACACACCCAATTACCTGAAACGATAATCACCCTTATTCAAAACTTGCTGGTGGTTGAGCCATCAAAAAGACCGCCACTTTCAGATTTAATCGATGCATTTACCGATTTAAATGAAGCCTTAGTGCAAAAACCCAACTGGTGGCAGCGACGTGCGCCTTGGCAAAAAGTCAGTCTATCGGCGATGTTATTAGGTGGGATGGCAGTACTTTTACAGCCTATTTTATTTCCACCTACAAATCAGCAGATACTTGAGAAGCGCATTAGCGAGAATAAACGTATTGCAGTATTGCCATTACAAAACATCAATGATGACCCGCAAGTACAGCTGTTTAGCCAAGGCTTAGCGGTAACGTTGAGTACTGAGCTCGGTAAAGTGGGTCGAGAAAAAACCAATAGCTGGGTTATTCCAAGCGCCGAAGTAGCCAAACTGAAAAATTTAACCGTTAACGATGTACATACTCGTTATGGTGCCGATTTAGTATTAACCGGCAGTATTCAACACTTAGGCTCTCAGCGCTTAATCAATTTAGAGCTGATAGACGGTGCATCAGGTGTTGCACTAAAGCAGCAGCAATTTAAGGTAAATGTAAAAGATTTATTTGCCTCAAACCAAACTGTGTTTGCAAAAACAATTACTATGCTAAAGTGGCCAAAAAGTGATATGGCGAGTAAAGGTACTGAGTTTGATGGTGCCTACAAACATTATATTACGGCGATTGGATATTCGTTTCGCTCTGATCAGAAAAATTATATCGATAATGCCATCGAACAGTTTAAACAAGCTATTGACTTAGATAAATATTATGTTGATGCCTATGTGGACCTAGCTTATGCGTATTTGAATAAATTTCATGACACCAAAAGTGAGCAATGGTTATTACATTATGAACAAACTATTAACCAGCTTGCCAAAATCGAACCAACACACATACAAGTTCGTTATTTGTCACATACGCTTGCATTAAGGCGTGGCGAGGCTGAAAAAGCAAGTAAATTGTTAAAAGCTTTAGTGAATGAAAATCACGAAAATGAATATCTGCATTTTGAATTGGCGCGTGCCTACCAGCAACTAAAAGAAAATGCATTAGCAGAGGAAAGTTATAAAGCAGCACTTAAAATCGTGCCTAATCATTGGAAAGTGCTTAATCAGTTAGGGCGCTTATACTATCGGACTGCGCAATACGATAAGGCGATTGCAACCTATCAGCGATTAGTTTCCATAACGCCAAAAAATAGCAACGCCTATATTGGTCTTTCGGCAAGTTTCTATGGCAAAGGTGATTTGCAATCGGCATTAAGCTATGCAAAAGAGGGTAATACTTTAAACCCAACCGCAGCAGGTTATTCTAATATTGGCGGATTTCACTTTATATTGGGTCAATATTCAGAGGCAATTGCAGCCTATAAAATGTCAATTGCAATAGATAAACAAAATTACGTCAGTTGGGGCAATTTGGCGGATTCGTATTGGTTAACTAAACACCCAGATACAAGCTCTACCTACAAACAAGCGGCTGATTTAGCGGAAAAAGTATTTTCAATTAATAAACAAAACAGCCGTGCTAAACTTGCTTGGGCTTATTATAAAGCACGCATCGGTGAAAGCGCGGATGCGTTACAAATACTAGATTCATTATCTCACAGAGACAATGCCACCGAGTTTTATCTTGCCGCGCAGGCTTATGATGCGCTGAATGATACTAAAAGCGCACTTAAAAAATTAAAGTTGGCGATAGCAAAAGGTTACCCAAAAGAGGAGGTGATAACTTCTCCTCTTTGGAAAAACTGGAATGAGCGTGAGCTCAGGTCAATTATTGCGGATTAACATCTTTAACTACAATAATCGGATCCCAACCAATCGTAAACTCTTCTGATTGGCCTTGAATATCAAATTGAGCAATGATAGTCATTGTTACATCTACCGGAAATTGCACATGTGGCAGTGCTTGATAACGAGTAGCATTTGGTTTAACACCTAAGCGTAATGCTTTAAGCGCTGGGTCATGAAACCACTCAAAATAAACTGGTTGACTATCATTATCCGTTGGGTTAACAACAAAATCGACTGTTGTGCCTGGTTTAATCTTAATTGTTGGTGGCTCAAAAGACTTTTCTGACGCATCAATAATTTCGATTAAGTTTTGTGGATCAGTACCTTCTGCAATTTCATAGTTAATGAAAATGTCACCTACCATTGCAAAATTATCTTTGCAATAAACCGTTTGATTTTGGATATTTGTAAAAATACCATTAAGGTCAACGAGTACGTTAACTGTAGGGTTACTCATAAAATTCGTCCTTATTATTCAATGTTTTTTGTTATATCGTTAAGTTGTTATACAACACCTAACATTAACGGCAATTTATTGATTTTCTTTACTTATATTTGAAAATCAATTCTGATGGTACCAACACTTTGTGACGTTTAAACATTTGCGCCAAGGTTTCAGCTTGCTTTGATGGTGCAGATTGCTGCGTTGATTTATTTGGGAATGTCAGCTGAATAAGGGTGTCGTTAATTACCGTATAATGGGTGTTCATAATGGATCCTAAATGACGTGGTAGCTTAAACGCACTGCAATGTCATCAATGTTTTCAGCATTCACTTTCTTAATAATGCCCTGGTATGGTGCGCTGGCGTTTTTTAGCCACTCGGAATAAAGCCCTGTTAAAAACGCGTCACCGTATTCTTGGTGTTCGGGTTTTAAAATAGCACAGAGCGGTGAAATGTAATGTTCAATTACTAAGCCATTGTCTTTTTCAAAAATATTGCAGTGACCCCAGCGACGTTCAAACCAAAATTGGTTTATGTGTTCATTGAGTTCTACTAATGTTAGCTCAGGGTGAATGTCTAACGAGCGGCTGGCATGTTTGCCCATTTTAGTTAAAAACGAAACTCGCTCTTGTGCGGGATAAGATGCTTCTAAGGTATCGAATAACGAACTTACAAAAAATTGCCACTGCCCTGAAATATTTTGTTTTACTAATGATTTTAAATGCATAGCGTATTGCAAAGTAACCTACTCACAGATATAAATCTTATGCATCCAAGAATAGGATAAGGTGCGCATTGGGTGTATCACGTTTTATTACACCAAGGTGATTTGTAAACTGCGACATTATGTCGCATCAAAAAGTAGTAACAGATAAATACAATAAACACTAAAAATTAATAATTAAATTAGTCATATGATTAAATCATTTTTGGTGTGGCATAAGCGATTTGCGTTATTTGCATGTGTGCCATTTATGCTGTGGGCTGCGTCGGGTTTACTGCACCCTTTTATGTCTCATTTTACTAAAGCGGAACGCATTGTTCCCCAGCCAGTTAAGATCAATTCTGCTGCTATTGCACATGATAGAGTGCTAGTAAAGAAAGCGACTTGTTTGCCCTTGGCGCCGTGTTATTTGAGTTATTTTCGGGTGAAAAAGCCTTTGATGGAAAATCACTTGACGTTATAAAAGCACAAATCACAACAGGTGAAGCCAAAAATTTAGCCGATAAAGATACCCAATTACCTGAAACGTTAATCACCCTTATTCAAAACCTGCTGGTGGTTGAGCCTTCAAAAAGGCCAGTTCTTTCAGATTTAATCGATGCATTTACCGATTTAAACGACGCCTTAGTACAAAAACCCAACTGGTGGCAGCGACGCGCACCATGGCAAAAAGTAAGTCTTTCGGCGATGTTTTTAGGTGTGATGGCAATACTTTTACAGCCTATTTTATTCCCGCCTAGCAATCAGCAGATACTTGAGAAGCGCATTAGCGAGAATAAACGTATCGCGGTATTGCCACTACAAAATATTAACGACGACCCGCAAGTACAGCTGTTTAGCCAAGGCTTAGCGGTAACGTTAAGCACTGAGCTTGGCAAAGTGGGTAGAGAAAAAGCCAATAGCTGGGTTATTCCAAGCGCCGAAGTAGCCAAACTTAAAAAATTAACTGTTGATGATGTGCATAAGCGTTATGGTGCCGATTTAGTATTAACGGGCAGTATTCAGCATTTAGGCTCTCAGCGCTTAATCAATTTAGAGCTGATAGACGGCGCATCAGGTGTTGCACTAAAGCAGCAGCAATTTAAGGTAAATGCAAAAGATTTATTTGCTTCAAACCAAGCGGTATTTGACGAAGCTATTACCATGCTGAAGTGGCCAAAAAGTAATATGGCAAGTAAGGGTACTGAGTTTGATGGTGCCTACAAACACTATATTGCTGCAATTGGTTATACTTTTCGCTCAGACCAAAAAAATTATATCGATAATGCCATCGAACAGTTTAAACAAGCTATTGACTTAGATAAATATTATGTTGATGCCTATGTGGACCTAGCTTATGCGTATTTGAATAAATTTCATGACACCAAAAGTGAGCAATGGTTATTACATTATGAACAAACTATTAACCAGCTTGCCAAAATCGAACCAACACACATACAAGTTCGTTATTTGTCACATACGCTTGCATTAAGGCGTGGCGAGGCTGAAAAAGCAAGTAAATTGTTAAAAGCTTTAGTGAATGAAAATCACGAAAATGAATATCTGCATTTTGAATTGGCGCGTGCCTACCAGCAACTAAAAGAAAATGCATTAGCAGAGGAAAGTTATAAAGCAGCACTTAAAATCGTGCCTAATCATTGGAAAGTGCTTAATCAGTTAGGGCGCTTATACTATCGGACTGCGCAATACGATAAGGCGATTGCAACCTATCAGCGATTAGTTTCCATAACGCCAAAAAATAGCAACGCCTATATTGGTCTTTCGGCAAGTTTCTATGGCAAAGGTGATTTGCAATCGGCATTAAGCTATGCAAAAGAGGGTAATACTTTAAACCCAACCGCAGCAGGTTATTCTAATATTGGCGGATTTCACTTTATATTGGGTCAATATTCAGAGGCAATTGCAGCCTATAAAATGTCAATTGCAATAGATAAACAAAATTACGTCAGTTGGGGCAATTTGGCGGATTCGTATTGGTTAACTAAACACCCAGATACAAGCTCTACCTACAAACAAGCGGCTGATTTAGCGGAAAAAGTATTTTCAATTAATAAACAAAACAGCCGTGCTAAACTTGCTTGGGCTTATTATAAAGCACGCATCGGTGAAAGCGCGGATGCATTACAAATACTAGCTTCATTATCGCATCGGGAAAATGCTACCGAATTTTATCTTGCCGCACAGGCCTATGATGCACTAGATGATAACAAGCGCGCACTTATTAAACTAAAGTTGGCGATAGCAAAAGGTTACCCAAAAGAGGAGGCGATAACATCTCCTCTTTGGAAAAACTGGAATGAGCGTGAGCTCAGGTCAATTATTGTGGATTAACGTCTTCCACTTCAACAATCGGGTACAAGGTTGGCATTTCGGTGCTTAGGTCAGCCGTTCCTTGATTAGAACCACCTGTTACTAACGCTATATCGTTGTTAGTAAGGGTAGTAAAAGCTCGCTGTGAGTTAACAGTGTTTGTACTCTTTTTCTTTTTACTGAAAATACGACTAATGTTCATAGTTATATCCTTTTAGTTATGGGTTTTTCCAAAGAGGAGATTGAGATATCACCTCTTTGGAAAAATTAGGATGAGCGTGAGCTCAGGTCAATTATTGAGGATCAACATCTTTAACTACAACAATCGGGTACAAGGTTGGCATTTCGGTGCTTAGGTCAGCCGTTCCTTGATTAGAACCACCTGTTACTAACGCTATATCGTCGTTAGTAAGGCTAGTAAAAGCTCGCTGTGAGTTAACAGTGTTTGTACTCTTTTTCTTTTTGCTGAAAATACGACTAATGTTCATAGTTATATCCTTTTAGTTATGGGATTAGGCAATTGCGTGTAGGCGCAAACTCAAATAAAAAGTCCAGCTGTTCTATTGATAACATTTAAGTAATTAGCTAAAGCTATGTTTTCAAAAACTACCTAATGGCGACTTCTATTATTTTGAAGCCTATCACAACGTTATGATAAATGGTAACTTTTCCTTTGAAGGTGTTTTCTATTTAATGAGATTGGAACTGGATTTTAAAGTGGGTAGGCATGGGAGTGAAAGTGGTAAATGTAGGATGAGAATATAAATGAGCCGTTCATATGCCGTTTGCAGAGAATGCTTGGGGTACTCTCTGGCAGCAATAATAATATATGTGTTGTACATTGATTAAAACCAGTTTAACACCATATTACACCAAATAATCTAATAGTTTGACTTGGTTGCTAGGAGAGACTTCGAGCCTAATTTCCATACTATTTACGCTCTAAAAGCAAGGTACTGCAAATGGGCAATTATTGAGCTTGTTTTCTATATAGCGAATTCGATTTCAACTTTATTGTTAACCACGTATTAGTGGTTGATGTGAACTCAAGATGTTATTATTGGCTGATTATGTCTTTATAAAAAATATTTAATTTCATGGTGTTATAATTTTTTCGTAAGTTTGACGTATGTCTTTCATAATAGTTTTAGGAGATTTTCTGCGAATATTAGTTTGTTATTGCGAGGCAGGAGATGACTATGGAAATTAAAATAGATACAGAAAATTAAAACAGTTAAGAAAATCAAGAACGTGGAGCCAAATGTATTTTGCTGAGGTGAGTGGGCTAAGTTTACGTACTATTCAGCGTATTGGAAAGACAGGCAACGCTTCTCAAAAAAACGGTCAAATCATTATGTGCGATATTAGTACTGAAAGTTGATAATTTGTGTTTACCAGAGCGAACAGAGCAAGTAAGTGGTAAATTGAAAAGCAATATTCTCGCAGTTAGGCTTCATACCGTTAATTGGCGTGCCACGCTAATTGCTTTTCCTATCGCTTTTGCAATCGGCTTTTTACTAAATCGTTAAATATTGGCAAAGCCAAAGTTGTTTTGGCTTTGCCATCTAGATTAGATTGCGATGTCTTCGAGCACATCAAAGCACGCCCCGAGTGTGTGATAATCACATTTAGCACCGGCTTCACTTTTCTTATTACTATATCGTTTGTTATCTTGGGTTAATACACGGAACCAAGCGCCAAATTTATGATCAACAAAATGTTGCCAACAATAAAGCCAAATTGTTTCATAGTATGTTTTAAACTTTTCTTGCTTGGTTACTGTATATAAAAGGGCAGCGGCGGCAAAGCTTTCGGCTTGCACCCAAAAATATTTATCGCTGTCGCAGGTGATGTAATGTGTATCAAAGCCATACACTAAACCGCCATGAGTGTTATCCCATGCGTTAGCAAAGGCAACATCAAATAAGTGCTGCGCTTTTTCAACAAACTTTGGTTTTGCTTCAAAAAAATTAATTTGAAGTAACAACTTAGCCCATTCTGTTTGGTGACCTGGCTGAAAGCCCCATGGGCGATACAGGTTTTTCGCATCGTCTTTGTTGTAGTTAAAATCAGGCAAAAGGGCTGGCGTAAAATGCTCATATACCAAGCCTAAGCTCTGTTCAGATAGTTCAAAACAAAAACGCTCGGCAAGGTGTTGTGCTCGTTTTAAATAGCGGCGTTCATTAGTTGCACTGTAGGCACTAATAAGTGCTTCGCAAATGTGCATATTGGCATTTTGACCGCGGTATTGGCACAGTTCACCATTGACATAAATGGTATCTGCGTAAATGCCTTCGCTCGCTTGCCAAAAACGCGACTCTAATAGCTCAAAGGTTTCATCAATTTTTCGATCGGATGAAATCACGCCAGCTTTGTAGCAATGGGCATAGCACAGTAACACAAAGGCATAGCCATAGGCTTGCTGGGTCATATCTTGTGGTTGGTTATCATCAAGTGTCCACGCGTATTGCTTGGTATTTTCAATCCAATGATGGTTTTCAATGTAATCAAGGCCATGTTTTGCAAGGGCTAAGTATTCGTTATTTTTAAAATGCTTAGCGGCGCGGCAAAAGTTAATCACCATGCGTGTACTGCTCACAAGTTGGCGAAAGCCAGTTTTAAATAATGAGCCATCGTCTAAATAGTTTTGGTAGTAGCCGCCAAGGTCGTTATCGACACATCGGTCGGTATAAAAGTTAACAATCGACTGACTGTGATGTGTTAAAAAATCAGCGTTATAAAAGTTCACGTGCGTTCTCTAAAAAAATGCGCCGGTGAGGGCGCTAAATTGCTGGTTAAAAAGGGTGTCTACCTCGTTTAATGAGGGCAATGCAGGGAATGCGCCTTGACGACTTACGGCAAGCGCACCGGCACAACTGGCAAATGTAATGGCGCTTTTAAGCGCGTTTTCATCGTTTAAAAGTGCGTCTAGGGTGATGCGTTCACTTAATAAATACAAAATTGCACCTATAAAACCGTCACCGCCTGCGGTGGTATCAACCACCTTTGCTTTGGCTGGGCTAATACTGCCTCGGCAATGTTTGGTTATGTATTCAATATCGTCACCGCCATTGGTGATAAGCAGTAGCTCACAAATGCCTTTGAAACAGCGGTTTATATAGCCTTCGGGTTCATTTTGACAAAGTAGTTCGAACTCTTCGCGAGCAAATTTCACCACATGGGCTTTAGCTACAAACTCATTAATAAGCTCGATATTGAGTGTTGAATTTGGCCATAAATTCGCGCGTAGATTGACATCAAAACAGATGGTTAAATTGTTTTCGCTTGCGCGTTCAAGTACCGTTTTTGTGGTGTTTACAGCGTTTTTTTCAGTGAGCGTATTACTGCAAAAATGAACTAATGAAGCGTCTGTAAACCACTGCGATTTGATTTCTTCTGGGCGCAGTTTTAAATCGGCGCTGTCTTTTCGCATAAAGGTAAAACTGCGTTCACCGTGATCATCTAAATGCACAAATGCAAGTGGTGTAGGCGCACGTTTGTGAATAAGCATACAGTCGGTATTTACACCATAATGACGAAGGCTGTTTATTAAAAAATGGCCAAACTGATCATCACCTACTTGCCCAATAAAATGCGCCTTACCACCGAGTTTGGCAAGGGCAACCGCTGCGTTTGCCGGTGCACCGCCTGGAAACTGGCGGTAATCCGATAAATTATTGCCATCTTGGACTTGTTGATTAATTTGTAGAAAATCAATCAAGGCTTCACCGTAACAGAACACCTTGCTCATGCAGGTAACTCCTTTTGAGCGCTAACGCGGTGCTGGCTAATGGCAAAAAATACAATATACAGATACGCAAATACGGGCACTAAAAAGCTAAGTTGTACTGAAAATGCATCGGCAACAACTGCTTGGATTAACGGGAATACCGCACCACCAACAATAGCTTGACACAGTAACCCTGAACCTTTTGCTGTAAGCTGCCCTAAACCGCGAATAGCTAAACTAAAGATGGTTGGGAACATAATCGAGTTAAAAAAGCCAACAGCCAGTACGCTCCACATTGCGATTTTACCGCTGCTAAATACTGTAACAATTAACAGCACAACCGCCATAATGGCATTAAAGGCGAGCACATAACTTGGCGAGAATTGGCGCATTAACGCAGAGCCAATAAAGCGGCCAATCATTGCGCCACCCCAATAATAGGCCACCATATGACCTGCCTGTGCGGTGGTTAAGCCACCGATTTCAGGTGATTCAAAATAGTTTACTAAAAAGCCGCCAATCGATACTTCAGCACCTACATATAAAAAGATGCCAAGCGCGCCTAAAACAAGGTGCTTATGCTGCCAAATTGACTCTTTAGTTTGCGCAGAAGTTTGCTCTTCAAAATCAAGTTTTGGTAATTCAATAAACTTAAAGCAACAAGCAATGGTTATCGCTGTAAGGGCGATTAAAAAATAAGGCAGTTGTACTTGTTCGGCGCCTGCATTTTGCGAAGTCGCCGACAAAATAAAGTAAGTACCAAATAATGGCCCTGCGGTATGACCTAAGGAGTTAATTGCTTGTGCGAGGTTTAAACGACTTGCAGCGTGTTTTTCCTCACCCAAACAGTTCACATATGGGTTTGCCGATACTTGCAGCACGGTAATACCGCCTGCAAGTACAAACAATGCCGCTAAAAATAGCGCATACTCTTTAATGCTGGCTGCCGGAATAAACAGCAGACAGCCAAGGGCAAGGGTGGATAAGCCAATAAACACACCATTGCGATAGCCAAACTTAGCAACCACGCGCCCAGCTAGCGGCGATACTAAAAAGTAAGCACCAAAAAAGCAAAACTGCACCAACATGGCTTGGGTATAACTGAGCGAAAACTCGGCTTTTAAAAACGGGATTAAAATATCGTTAAGTGCAGTGATAAAGCCCCAGATAAAAAACAAGCTGGTCATGGCGTAAAACGCCATGGTTTGATTAATTTGCTTGGCCATTAGGGGTTATCTCCAACAAGCTTAGTTGATGATGTTGAAAACGATGGCGGACGATGCACTTCAGCTTGGCCAAACGCTTTATTTGGCGTAGTGCTCAAGTTAAATTCAAGGTGCTGTGGCGCGCTTACATGGTTTTCGTTAATCCAGCTTTGCATCGACGGTTGGCCGTTTACAGTTAGCGTATCAATGTAAATGTGATCTGCGCTTGCGTTTGGTGCGCTAATGCTAATATTGCCAATTTTTGCTTTCTCAAACGCTGGGCTTGAAAGCACCATATCGGCGCGACCTGGATAAAACGGGTACATGCCAAGGGCTGAGAATACATACCATGACGACATTTGACCTAAATCATCTTGCCCCGGAATGCCAGATAC
Source organism: Pseudoalteromonas sp. MMG024 (assembly GCF_021654175.1). Lineage (NCBI taxonomy): Bacteria > Pseudomonadati > Pseudomonadota > Gammaproteobacteria > Alteromonadales > Pseudoalteromonadaceae > Pseudoalteromonas > Pseudoalteromonas sp. MMG024. The sequence continues at coordinate 161,249 of NZ_JAKFZO010000003.1, read as the reverse complement.
CGTGTTATGCCAAAGTTGTTTCATGGTTTCGCGCACAGTTTGCTGCGTTTTATAGGCTTTACCGGTATACAAATACATCCACGGAGTGGCAATCGACGGCTGGTTTGAGACATCGGCATACTCAGCTGAATCTCGATACAGCACCCAACTACCATCGGGCTTACGGAAGTGATTATCTAAACGTGATGCCATTACCTCATCGCCACCAAGCAGCTCGTTTAGGCCTTGGCCGTTAAACGGTAGCATCCATAAATATTGTGCTGGACTGCCTTCAACAAACAGGTGGCCGCTAAATGGATCAAATTTTTCTTTCCAGCTGCCGTCTTGATTGCGCCCTTGAATATAACCTAATTGCTCTGTGGCATTTGGGTTATAAAGGTTTTTCCAGTAGCTTGAACGTTCAAGCAGCGTTTGACTGTGTTTGGTTTTGCCAAGGCGCGCTGCCAGTTGTGAAAGTGCAAAATCAGCGGATACTTGCTCTAGTGTTTCGCTGGCACCTTCCCACGAATTAGATTGATCTGATAAGTAGTTAAGGCTTAACCATTCATCAAGTGATGGCTTTTGACCGCGACAAAATACTGGGCAGCCAACGTTTGATAAATCATATTCGGTTGGCTCTGTGGCGGCTTTATAAAGCGATTGATAAGCCCCTGCAACATCAAATTTATCAGCGCCAAAGGCTTTAAAGTTGGCAATCGCAATGGTTGATGGGTCGCCACTCATTACCCCTGTTGGGCCATTGTTGTGCGTCCATCTATCCCAAATGCCGTTAAACTGATTGGCTTGATTAAATAGCGATTGGGCAATATCACTTGCCACATTTGGGTGAGTTAAGCTGATTAACTGCAACTGTGAGCGATAGACATCCCAACCAGAAAAATTGGCATACTGCGCCGTTTGGTTAGCGCTAACGGTGTGAACTTGTTGGTCAAAACCGCGGTACTCTCCATTTACATCACTAAAAATATTAGGGTGAAATTGGCTGTGAAACAGCGCCGTATAAAACGTGGTTAATAAATCGCTGTCGTTTGATTTTACTTTTACGCGGCCAAGGGCATCATTCCATGCGGCATAGGCGTTATCTTTTACTTGTGCAAAGCTTTGGCTTGCTTGCTCTTTTTCAAGGTTTTCACGGGCATTTTCAAGGCTTACATACGAAATTCCAACACGCATGGTAACCGGCTCATTAGCATTTACGTCTAAATCAACCCAAAGGCCAGATCCTTTGCCCCATTCTGGCACGCCCGTATCGCCATAACCCATACCACCTTTACTTGAGGTTGCATTAGGTGAGACTGTGTCGTCGACATACGCGCCACTGCCGGTAATGGGTGCATCAATTTTGGCAACAAAATGCAGCGTGTAGTAATCGCGGCTATTGTATTCGCCAAGGTAGCCACAGAAGTTACCACTTGTGACATAACCTGACACTTCGCCTTTGGCTAAATCGACTTTGGTAAACGCATCGCCACTGCCAAGTTGCGAGTAAGCCGTTCTAAAAATAAGTTTTGCCTGTTCTTTTGAGGCAAAGGTAAATTCGGCAATACCAGTGCGGTCGGTGGCAGCTAAACGCACATCTATCCCTGAATCTAGCCCTACTTGGTAATAACCTGGAATGGCCGTTTCATCGTCGTGGCTAAAATTAGCGCCATAGTAGGCGTTAATTTTATCGCTGGCAGGGGAGTGTTTAATTGCTTGATTAAAAGGCAGCACTGGTACATCACCTGATGCACCTAAGCAGCCTGTGCCCGATAAACGGGTAAATGAAAAGCCTTTTAAGCGCGTTGCTTGCCAATTATAGCCGCCGGGCGAAACGGGAATGCGCACATTGTCTTCGTTGATACGTTTACTAATGCCTTCACTTTCTGCCATCAGCGCTTTGGTATACGCGTGCTCAGGGCCAAAATTAAACATACCAAACGGCTTAACCGCACCGGGTACCACGTTTGCGGCTTGGCGATGGTTAAATGGGCCTTTGGTGCCAATAAACGGGTTCACAAATTGCGCTGGGTTTTGCGCATAATCGGTTTGTGCTGTGGCGCTTTTTTCACTTTTGTTGGTATCAGCGTGATGCGTGCCACAGGCGCTTAGCGCCAGCAGCGGGGTTAAAAGCATCAATGAACGAGAGAGAATCTGTTTCATAGTTTTTTCTTATTAAAATTTTAATGCAAAGTATTTGAGTTTTTCGGGTTGCTCAGTGACGGTGGACGCGACGATAGTGCATTGCCAAAGGTTTTATTTGGCTTTGCAGACATGGTGAATTCGAGGGTGCCACCTGAGATAATATCGTCGTGCGTAATGTAACTGCGATTTAATGGTTTGCCATTAAGCGTTACTTGGCTTACAAATTTGTTATCTTTCGATAGGTTCTTTGCAAGCACGGTAAATCGCTTTTTATTGGTAAGTTTTAAGGTGATTTTTGGCAGTTGTGGTGCACCGAGTGAATAACTTAAATCACCCGGTGCAACAGGGTAAAAACCCATCGCCGAAAAGATATACCATGCCGACATTTGCCCTACATCGTCATTACCAGCAAGGCCGTCAGGTTTGTCGGATGATAGAGTATCCATAATTTGGCGAATACGTGCTTGTGTGCGCCATGGCTCACCGGCGTAATTGTATAAATAAGCAATATGATGGCTTGGTTCGTTACCGTGAGCGTATTGGCCAATTAAACCCGCAATGTCTTCATGCTCTTTGATTTTTTCATAGGCAAGTTCCGTTTCAAAAAGCTCATCAAGGCGTGCAATAAAGGCTTTGTCACCACCTTTTAAGTTAATTAAACCGTGCACATCTTGTGGCACATAAAAGCTGTATTGGTAGCTGTTGCCTTCGGTAAATGCGCCCATGTATTTGGCTTCTTGTGGGTCAAAATCTGGGTTCCAAGAACCATCTTTCATGCGCCCGCGCATAAATTTAACACTTGGGTCGAATACATTTTGATAATAAGTTGCACGCTCATAGTACTCAGCTGCAAGTTCCTCGTCGCCAAGTGCTGTTAAAAACTGGCCAATGGCATAATCGTCGTAAGCGTATTCAAGGGTAATCGAGGTTGATTCGGGTAATACATCAAGTGGCACATAGCCATAGTGTTTGTATTCTGGAATCGCATCGTAATGCGGGTGGTTTGCGGTTGCTAAAATGGCTTCTTTAGCAAGGGCAACATCAAAATCTCGAATACCTTTTAGGTAGGCGTCGGCAATAACCGACACCGCATGATAGCCGATCATGGTCCAAGTTTCGTGGCCATGGAATGACCAAATAGGTAGCATTTTGTCATAGCTTTGCTGGTAATGATCAAGCATTGAGGCAATCATGTCAGACACTTTGTCTGGCTCGACATACGCTAGTAGCGGATGAAGTGCGCGGTAGGTATCCCAAAGCGAAAACAAAGTGTAATGGGTGTGATCTTTTGCTTGGTGGATTTCACCATCAACACCGCGGTATTGGCCGTTAACGTCTTGATACACACTTGGCGCTTGCAGCGCATGATAAACCGAGGTGAAAAACTGACGTTTTTGTGAAAGTGAGCCTTCAATGTCAAATTTATCGAGGGATTTATGCCAAACATCGTCTGCTTGCTTTACCACGTTATCGAAATTCCAATGGGGAATTTCACTGTTTAAATTTTCAAGAGCATTGGACTTGCTCACCGCAGAAATACCCACCTTAACTAATAGCGGGTTGCCTTTTAAATTATCAAAATCAGCGACTACTTTAAGGGCTTTGCCTGCAGCTTCTGGAATTTTGTAATTAACAATGGTTGATGGCTTTTTACCGCTGCCTTCGCTTAAACAGCCATTACAGCGATAACGGCTGTTATCGAGGTTAATTAGTTCAATGTCTTTAAAAGGCTTTGAAAACTCAATAGCAAAGTACATTTGACGATTGTTCGCCCAACCATTGGTTGCACGGTAAGCCAAGATAGTGCGGTCGTTGATAACGCGCACATCACTCCAAATTACTTTGTTTTTAAAGTTATAAATGCCATGGGTTAAATCGAGCAGTACGCTGCCTTTGCCGTGTTCTTTAAAGGTGTATTTATGCATGCCAACACGTGTGGTGGCGGTTAATTCAGCATTTATTTTGTAGTCTTCAAGTAAGACTTGGTAATAGCCAGGTTTGGCACTTTCGTTTTGATGGTTAAAGCGTGAGCGGTATCCTGAATCGGGGTTTTTGGCTGTGCCCGCATCTAGTTTTACCTCTCCTGTAATAGGCATCATCAGTAAATCACCTAAATCTGAATGCCCTGTGCCACTAAAATGAGTATGCGAAAAGCCAACAATGGTGGTGTCATCATAATGATAACCCGCGCAGCGCTTGTAAATTTCTGGTTGAGGGTCAACACCGCGAAACACCGAATCGGTATCTGGGCTTAACTGCACCATGCCAAAGGGTACAACGGCACCTGGAAACGTATGGCCATCACCACCGGTGCCAATAAATGGGTCTACATATTGGGTATTTGCCGATACAACAGGGATTGTCAGCATCATTGCACCGCTTGCAAACAGGGTGAAAGCGGTGTTTTTTGTACGTTGCCAGTGCTGGCTTATTGTTTTCATTGTGTGCCTCATGCCGAAATAAAACAAAAATGGAACGTTCCAATTTTTGTTTGAATATACTGATCAGTTTGTTAGAATACAAGCCATAATAACCAAATTTATAGCTGGTAAGCTGAGTGGTAAATCACACCTCTTCATTAAATAAATCACTAAAAGCGTCACCTCAACAGGATGAAAAATCCGTTACAGTTCATGATGTTGCCCGCGTTGCTGGGGTATCTAAATCAACTGTATCGTTAGTTTTACGCGGCAGTGAAAAAGCAAGTGCAAAAGCAAAAGAGAAAGTGCTAAAGGCGATTGAAGAAACCGGTTATGTGTATAACCGAGACGCTGCTGCCATGCGCAGTAAATCATCTGACTTAGTGGCCATTGTTATTAACGATTTAACCAACCCCTATTCGGCGAAATTGGCGGTGGCACTTGAAAAACATGTGCGTCAGTTGGGGCTAATGGCAACACTGGTTAACACCAGTGAAGATGTTGAAACGCAAACGCAAATTGTTGGCAAATTAAAAGAATATCGCGTTAAAGCCTTTATAATTTGTCCTGCACCAAATACTGAAGCGATGTGGCTTGAAGAGCTGCAAACGATGCAAACCCAAGTGGTGAGCATTATGCGTCAAGTAAGCGGCAGCACTATACCTTGCGTAATTCCTGATAATGAAAAGGGGGTTTACACCGCCACCAAAGCACTAATAAAACGTGGCCATAAGCACATTGCGTTTATTGGTGGGGATGATGCGATTTCGGATTATCACCAGCGATTATTAGGTTTTAACAACGCCATAAATGAACACTCAGATGTAAGCTCTTGGGTATTTAATAGTGCGACTAACCGCCAAGGCGGACGATTGGCGATGTCGATGTGCTTAGAAAAAGTGCCTTCAATCGAATCGGTTATGTGCTTTAACGATATTGTGGCTTATGGCGTGATGGAATATTTAGCCGAACAAAATATTAAACCAGGTATGGATATTGGCGTTATTGGTTTTGATGATTTAGACGACTCTAAACTAATGAGTGTGCCGCTAAGTACAGTTAAAATTGACGCGGACGATATAGCCAAAGCGGTGTGTGAAATCTTAAAAGGCGATGAGCCGGAAAACTTAAAACAAGTACCTGTTAGCCTAATTGAGCGTAGCTCTTAAGTTTTAGCTTTGTAAGCATCAGTCGAGAGTGTCTCGGCTGATGCTTAATGCATATTAGTTGTTATTAAGCAGTTTGCTTAGCTGCAACGCATTATGTGAATTTAGCCCCACACTGGCGCTAACAGATTTACGTGTTGCAACGGCTTGCCGACTCACAAAGTAGTCATAGCTTTGCCCTTCATCAGTTGAGACAAAATTAAAAGCTAATTGTTGCTCATTCAGTGTTAAAACAAACATATTAGCAGAGACAGGCGTGAGTGTTTCGCTATAACTTACCCCTTGTGCGTCAAGCGCTGGCATCGAAACCTGTAGCTTGCCCGATATGTTTGTAATGGTTAAATCCAAACCATAAATGGTGTATTCACCAGCGAATTTATCAAATAACTCAGTGTTAACCGCTGGTAATTCAAATGGCTCTGGTTCTGGCAGCACATTTACATGTTTAAGCGCTGCAATCAATGTGCCTGATAAGTTATCTGATTCACCGCTGCTGAGCACTGAAATGGCTAAATCATGATCTGGGAATACATAAAACAAGCTGGTGTAGGCATTCGCATTGCCACCGTGTTCAAAATGCCTAATTGGATACCATTTGTTGTCATACATAAAACCATCGCTGACAAACATGCCATAGCCATAATGAACAGGCAGCGGGTTGGGTATTAATACGTGTTTGCCGCTAAGTGTTTGCGAGGATGCCTGTGTTAGCACATCTTCGTTACCTTTAAGTAAGAGCTTTGCCAAATTAAGCATTTCTGTTGGCGTTGACCAGGTATTGCCCCCTGCAGGCAATACGACTTCTGAGCTAAGTAATTCATCAATACTGGTATGCTTTTTAATTTGATCATTAGCGTCATTAATACTAAGCGCAAAATTACCATCGGCTTTTACTTTTTCATTTGAAAATGTTGAACGTGTCATAGCGAGGGGGGTAAGCACTTCTTGCTCAACATAGCTTGCATAATCAAGCCCACTTTCTAACGCGATAACGGCGCCTAAGTAAGAATAGTTAGGGTTAGAATAGTTGTAGAAAAGACCTGGTTGGTTAAGTACGCCGTTATCAATGGTGTATTCATCTCGCATAAACGAAATTAAATCTGAATCTTCACTAATACCTTCATAGTCATCTTCAAACGCACCTTTGTGAGTCATTAACCATTCAAGTTCAATTGCTTGCCAAAAATCGGTGTGTTCAATAGGGAAGTTTATATTGGGCAAGTGATCAACAAGTTTGTCGTCTAGCGCTAAACGATTTTGTTCAACAAGTTGAAGTGTGGCAATACTGGTAAGTACTTTGGTGGTAGAACCGATTTGAAAAAGGGTATTTTTATCCGCTTTTTCATTACTATTTGGCTGCTTATTGCCAACGGCATCAGCAAAAACAACTTCGCCTTTATGGTAAATAGCAACTGAAATAGCACCCGCATTATTATTGATGCGGTCTTGTTCTGCTTGTTGCATTAATGCTGAGGGCGGGGTTATTGCAACATCATCGTCTTTTTTTGATGAGCCGCCGCAACCAGCAAGTAATAGTGTAAATGTAATTAAAGAGAGCGTGTGTTTCATTCTATATTCCTTGATAAAAAGTAACAGTAAATAGACTATAAAATGCGCAGGGGCTGTTTTCTGTAAGTGTTAGTGAGGCTTTGTGAGAATCTGTTGCTTTGTGTAAGTGTATTGTTGCGATTTTTAGGCTGAACTCATAATCTATATTGATAATAAACTTAGAGATGTTATATTGTTGCATTATTTATTGTGAGAGTCCGTTTGTGCAACAACGTCTAGATAAATTAGCCATTAGTATTTCTTCATTGTGTATTATGCACTGCTTGTTATTGCCAATTGGTATTGTGCTTATCCCTTCAATTGGTTTACAAATGCTTGCTGACGAAGCGTTTCATCAAATGCTGGTTGTGTCAGTGTTATTAACCAGTTGCAGTGCGTTGTTTATGGGCTGCAGACGACATAAAGCATGGCGTGTATTAGGCTGGGGCTTAAGTGGGCTATTACTCTTAATTGCTGCAATATTATTTGGCCATGATTTTGGTGAGCTATTTGAAAAAGGGTTAACCTTGATTGGCTCGCTTTTTGTAATTATTGGGCACATTCAAAACTATCGTTTGTGTAAACAGCTTGAATGTAGCCATTAAACCTGTCCCGAATAAATTCTTGCTTTAAAACATAGTATGCGTGTTAAGTATCTAAAATATTTAAATGCTTAACACGTATCGATTACAGAAAAAGTTACACAAAAGTTGCTTCTTTTCGTGCCAAATGTGGGTTAATAAACTGACTCAATACAAGTGAACAAAACGCAAGCACAGCACCAAAATAAAATACTAATGAATTATCGTAAAGCCACACTAAACCAAAGCTGGCAGGAATAATGACTGCAGCAATATGGTTGATGGTGAAACTTACCCCAGCCGTTGCCGCAATGTCTTCAGGGCGAGCGATTTTCTGGAAGTAGGTTTTTATAGCAATTGCCATCGCAAAAAAGATATGGTCAATCACATATAACACGGCAGCGCCGGTTGCACTTTCGACAATAGCATAGCCAATAAACACAAAAATTAGGCCAATATATTCGATTGATAAGGCGCGCTGTTCGCCAATCTTACCGATCATTTTGCCAATTTTTGGTGCAATAAAAATATTTAGTAAGTGATTTAGCATATAAAGCGCTGAAATTTCAGCAACGCCATAACCAAACTTTTCTACCATTAAAAACCCAGCAAACACCATAAAGATTTGGCGCCTTGCACCTGAGAAAAATGTAAGTAAGTAGAAGAGGGTATACTCTTTTCTTAAAATCAGTTTTTTATGCTGTGAAGTGTGTTGTTGAAACTCTGGGTGAGATAACCAAAGCCAAAGAGTAGCAAGTAAGCCAATGCCGCCAACCAACAAATAAACAAATTGATATGAGGTTGCCATAAAGGTAAATAAGAACCAAATCATGGCAAATGCGCACAGTGATGCAATTGATTTGATAGACAGCAACTTACCGAGCTTTTCAGGCGCTTCGTCTTTACTAAACCACTGCAAACTCAGTGATTGATTAATCGTCTCATAGTAGTGAAAACCAATCGACATAAGTACTGTGGTTGCGTACAAACCATAAACTGTTGGAAATAGCCCCGTAAGTGCTACACCGATTACTAATAGCGCGAGAGAAATAAGTGCAAAGGTTTGCTCTTTTAATACCAGTAATACAAACACCGCAGTAAAGGCAAGAAACCCCGGTATTTCTCGAAGTGACTGTAACATGCCTATGTTGGCGCCGTTAAAATTAGCGGCTTCAATCGCAAAGTTATTTAACAGCGCATTCCACGTTGAAAAGGTAAATGCCATTACTGCACCGGCAATAGCTAAAAAGCTAAAGGGACTGGCTTTATAAGATTTGATAGCGTTAAGCAAAGTGACGCTCCTGTCGGTTTTGAATAAGAACGTTAAAAGTGTAAAGCAGTAACGCTTTGTCATGTTATCGAATATATGACATTCTATTTATAAAATCAGACAAGATTATAATACTCATTAATGAACCAATGGCGCTCAACTCCTTCTCGCTTTAAAAAGAAAACCCTTGTTAGGCCAGTGTTGCCAAGAGCCACCAATATGCCGCCGTGGGAGCATGTAAAAACTCATAAACATACTTGGGGGCAGCTTGCTTATACCAGTAATGGTGTACTCACGCTTTTTACTCCCGAAGGTAAATTTATTATTCCGCCGCAACAGGCGCTTTGGTTACCACCAGGGCTTGAGCATGAGAGTTTTTGTCGCTACGGCGGTAAATTTCGCAGTGTCTATATTGATGAAAAGTATACCGAGCGCTTAGGCACATCTGCCAAATCAATTGAAGTAGACAATGTACTCCGTGCGCTTATTTTAGAGATCTGCACGTGGCAAGATGACTATCAATTAGATGATAAAACTCAGCGTTTTATCGATGTGTTTATTGACCGTATTGAACTTGCCAAAGAAACTAACTTTGTGATGCCACTAAGTGAAGATGTACGTTTAATGCCAATTATTAGTGAGCTTTTAGCCAACCCTGGGAATAAACTCACCATTGAACAGTGGGGTGAAAAGGTGGGTGCATCAAGCCGTACCCTGAGTCGTTTGTTCAATAAGCAAATGAATATGGGCTTTTCACAGTGGAAACAAAAGCTTAAAGCATTTAAAGCGGTAGAGTTATTAGAAGCAGGGTATCGTCAGCAAGATATTGCACATCAACTTGGCTTTGAATCGGTGTCGGCATTTAACACCGCATTTAAACATTATTTTGGTGTCGCCCCAAATGCCTATGTAAAATCACATCTCGTAAATAAAAGCTGACTTATAGTATGGGTTTTGTGATTACTTAGCACCGTATTTAGCCAAAATAGCGTCAATTTTTCCGCTTTTTTGTAGCACCAAAAACGCTTTTTTTAGTTTGCTAACAAGCGTAGGTGAAACGCTCTGTTTGCTGAATGCAAAATAAACCGCAGCCTTGTTTACAATAAGCGGATGAATTTTCAAGTTTGGCATTGCCGTGCCTTGTTGTTGTTCAAACATGATATTGAGTTTGGCCTCAAGGTAACCTGAAATACGCTGTGATTTTAATAAAATGGCTTTGGTTTGATTATTTGTCACCCAAACAATTTTATCTTTATTCCGTTCAGACTGTGCCAAGGAGTTCATAAAGGCTTCACCGTAGAACGACCCTGTTTGAATAGCAACGGGATTATTTAGCGAAAAAAGCTGTGTTACTTGGGTGATTTCTTGACTCATGGGTGGGCTAACAAATACTAAGGTTTCAAAACGTTGCGGACCAACAAAGTAGGCAAACTGCTCGCGTTCGTCGGTTTTAGTAACCGACATCATCAAATCAATTTCACCATTTTCGAGCAACTTAAGCGAGCGTGCCCAAGGTAAATCGACAAAATCGAACTCGCAGTGTGCTTCATTTAATAATAGCTCGGCGAGTTCAACATCGAGCCCTTGCCAGCGGCCAGTAACTTTCTGTGATTGTGCAGAATATTGCTCAACTCGCACGGTAATGTCACATGAAAACAAATCACATGCAAAAAGAACCAGTGCTAAACAAACATACTTGAGCATAAGGGCGGTCACAACAACTAAACGTAAAGTAATAGCCTACCTTAAGCATGGGTTGCTTTAAATCAAAAATGACTACTTTTTTGCGTTGAATCACAAGAGTGGAAATAATTGTTTGAAGCAAAAGATTACATGTGTAATTATTGTGGTTAAGATTACATTTGTAATTAAAAGGATGTATATGAAATATTTAACACTCTTATTGTGTTTATTTTTAACTGCGTGTGCTAATACACAGTTGCATTTAGTGACAAAGGGCTACTCTAAAAATGAAGTTGCTGCCTTAAAAAGTAGCTTGAGCGAGCAACTCATAAAGCAAAAAATTGATGTGGTGTTGAGCGATATTCCACTGCCTGCGATTTTTCCTGATGCATCGCTTGCCTTAAACCCAACCTACAATCAGCCAGAGGTGATAGCGCTGCTTGATAATTGGCTTTTGGCGAACGGCCATAAAACATCGCGCGAATTTCGCTTTAGCGAAGGCAATCATTATTATTCCAAAGCACATTTAGGGCTTTATCTGCGAAAACCAGGCAGTAAAGAACAAGTAGATTTACCGCCTTATTTACGCACACAGTATTGCGATGTTGCCGACGGCACACTCGCGCTTAACAAAGACGGACAAGCGATTTTAGAATACGAACTATTAGGCGATGGCAGCGATAAAATCGATACACTTAGCGGCCAATGGTTATTTGAGAATAATCATCTTACAGTCGATTTTAAAGAAATAAGCCAAACATTTAAGTTGGCAAAGGAAGAAAAACAAACGCATTTAGGCCCGCGCCCCGCTGATGTGTATAAACCCACAAAACAATTGTCAAAAAAGCATATTCTAAACTGTGAATTCTTGATTATTTATATTAATTAGCACTTTTAAACTGCTGATTTCCGCTTATAACGCAGCCAACTTTCGGCTTTTACGAGGGGAAAATCATTTATTTGATTTTTCCCCCTGTTAATTCTTATTTTTCCCCCACTTGTTGTTTTTGCATTAAAACGCGAAGTTTTTGTGGTTAGTCTAGACCCTATCAGCTCATAACGACTAACAGCGAGATAACAACATGAATAACAACAACGTAGAAAAACAACTGACTGTACAAAAACGAATTAACGCAGCACTTAGCATTGGCCTAGTGTCACTGGCGGGCTATGTTGGCCTTGCTAAGCCAACGGTAGCTGAATTTGAAGAAATTAGTGTCGAGCGCTTAAACATTGTAGAGAAAAATGGTTATAACCGCATGGTACTTGCTAACTCAGATAAATCGCCAGGTGCCATTAAGCAAGGTAAAGAAGTGTTTAAACACAATTCACCGCGCCCAGGTATGATCTTCTATAACGATGAAGGTACAGAAAACGGTGGCTTTGTGTTTCGCGGCGAAAAGGTAAACGACAAAGTAAATCACGGTTTGCACATGTCATTTGATCGTTACAACCAAGATCAAACTTTAATGATGCAACACATCGAAATGGATGATTACATGATCACCGGCTTAACAGTGATGGATAGACCAGACAGCGCGATGGACTTTGACATGACCAACCGCTTTATGGAAGCGCAAAAAGCAGGCGATACAAAAACCATGAATGAAATTGAAAACTACATGGTTGAGAATAAATTACTCGGTGCACGTCGCGCATTTTACGGCACGCTAAATGGAGATTCTCGCCTGCAATTAAATGATGCAGATGGTAAAAAACGTATTCAAATGGTCGTAACGAAAGACGGTGAAGCCAAACTAGAGTTTTTAGATGCCAATGGAAAGGTTATTATGCGCCTTCCAGAAACCGCCGAACAATAATAATAGGAATTAGCACGTGCCAAAGGCAATTAATTATCTGGTTCTATTTGTATTTTCATTGTTAATAGTGCTTTACGCAGCACTATTAACAACCCCGAATAGGCAAAGCCTTAATATTCATTTAGATGCGCCGTTTTGGATATTTTTACAGTGCGTAATTGCCCAGTGGCTAACCCTTAAGGTTTATCGCGTTGTAAAACATGGTAACAGCTCAATAACGGCGCACATTGCTAAAGTGTTTTTTGTCAGTAATTTAATGTTTAGTACCTTAGTGACTTCGCTTGTTATAGCGCTTGAAACTGCCATTGGCATTCAGCAAGTCGATAGCATGCACATTGTTGCAACACTTGGTATGAACGCCTTGTTACATGCGTTAGTAGGGGCTTATTCGCTGGCTTTTGAGTTGGTAACAAGACTGCAAAGGCAGCAATTAATTTTGGCGAAAAAAGACAAAGCCTTGCTCGATAGCCAAGTAAAAACTCTGCAACAGCATATCGACCCGCATTTTTTATTTAATAACTTAAATGTATTGTCGGCCTTAATTGTGAAAGATCCCGATGAGGCAGAAGAATATTTAGCCCAGTTCAGCGATATTTATCGTTATATTCTTGAACATAAGTCAAAAAATTTAGTGCCACTTAGCCATGAATTGGCGTTTGCTAACCATTATATGGCACTTATCAATACGCGCTTTAATGGTGCTTACACGCTCAATGTGACACAAGGCGAGGGGACAAACACATCAGAAATTATCCCGTGTGCGCTGCAACTTACCATTGAAAATGTGGTAAAACATAACGCAGCAAGTAGCGATAACCCGCTTGAGATCACGATAGATATTCAAAGCGATTGCATCGTAATTACAAACCCGCTTCGCTTAAAAGAATTTAAAGCACACTCGAGCAAAATCGGTTTGACGCATTTAAATGCCCAGTGCCAAGCCATTTTTAACCAATCAATTTTAGTAGATGAAAGCGACGGTCATTTTTCACTCACATTGCCTCTTGGAGTTTAAGTAGCATGAATATTGTCATTATTGAAGATGAGCCGTTAGCGGCGGAAAAACTGGTTAATTACGTCACGCGTTTTGATGCTAATGCCACTGTGCTAAAAATATGCGACAAGGTCGCCGATGTAATCGCGTTTTTTCAAACTGAACCCGAAGTTGACCTCATTTTTTCTGATATTGAATTGCTCGACGGCCAAGTATTTAACGCCTTTGCGGAAATCGATTTACCTTGTCCGGTTATTTTTACGACCTCGTATAATGCATTTTGGACCGAGGCTTTTGATAACCAAGGCATCGCATACTTATTAAAACCCTTTACCTATAAGCGCTTTACAAATGCGATGACAAATTATGAATCGTTAAAAGCGAACCTTAGTCAAACCAAGAAGCTAATTCAAAATCAAAGTGAAAAACGCTATAAATCCCGTTTTTTACTAAAACACGCCAATGCCGTGAGCATTTTAAATGTAGAAGATGTGGTGTGCATTCGCGCAGCGTCAGGCGTACTTTCGGCGTACGATAGTGCGGGCAATCACCATCTGTTATCGGGCAATTCGATGACCGAGCTTGAAGCCGAGCTTAACCCCGATCACTTTTTTCGACTGAATCGTAGCGATATTGTAAATATTCACTTTGTTACGTCATTTGAAAACTACGGTAAAGAAACGCTGGCGGTAAACGTAAGTCACATTAACGAGGCACTGATCACCAGTAAAACACGCACCAGCGAGTTTAAAAAGTGGTTAGCGAGTTAACGGCGAACAGATTGGATTTCACGTACCAGGTGGGTTGTTGTTACCCGTTGAACTCATTTCACTTTTTAGCCAAGCTGTAAACGCAGCAAGTCGTTGATTACTTTTAAGCGCTGTAGGGTAAACAAAATAGCGCTTTACTGTATTTGGGTGCGCAATATTAATCGGCACACATAATTTGTTCTGTGCAATTAGTTCTTTGCATAAGTACTCTGCTGCTAAGGTAAATCCATGACCGTTTAGCACAGCGTTGATTGCCATATCGGTACTTGGCACATAGGTCCATTTATTATGAGTTTGATAGTCTCGGTTATTCTCTGATTCAAACCAGCTTGCCCAATCATAAGGGTTGGGGTTATCTAAACTTACAAGCCAAGTGCTCAATAGGTCGCTTGCTTCGCTAAACCTCTGTTGTTGCTGAAGCGACATAGCACACACTGGTAACACCTTATCCTCACCAAACTGTTCGCATTGATAATTTTTAGGCGTATGCTGCTCTACTGTTTGCCCAAATCGAATCGCTAAATCAATATCGCTGTTAGCTAAGTCTTCGAAATTAGGTGATGGCACCACGTTTATTTGAATATTGGGATATAAATTTGCAAATTTACTAAGCCTAGGCATTAGCCATAAGTTAGTAAATGCCACAGTGGAAGTAATGGTTAAACTACCAAACAGATCGTTTTCTCGAAGTGTATTAAGTGCCGTTTGCACTGTATTGAGAGCGTTAAATGTGGCCGTGTAGAAGTGCTTACCGTGCTTTGTCAGTACCATGTTTTTGTTTTGTCTGTTAAACAATGTAATACCTATAGCTTGCTCTAATATTCGCATTTGTTGGCTAACTGCGGCTTGTGAAATACATAACTCTTGTGCCGCTAATCCATAACTTTGGTGGCGTGCAGCTGCTTCAAACGTACGTAATAACTTTAGGTTAGGTAGACTTTTAAACATGGCTTTAGGCTATCGTTTTTCAGTATTATAAGTTTATCTTATAATACAAGTCGATTTATATCGTTGGTTTAGTAACACTCTATTACGCACACTACGCCTAACATTTATTTAGTTAGGAAAACATAATGACTTATACACACTTCAATCAACTGCATTTTGGTGAAACAGCAGTATTAATAGCTAACGTGTGGGATGTACCTAGCGCGCTCGCAGCAAAACACGCTGGCTTTAATGCTATTGGTACATCAAGTGCTGCGGTTGCCGCTCAATTTGGCTATGAAGATGGTGAAAGCATGCCGTTTGAAACGTTACTAATGGTTGTTGAACGTATTTTAGTAAATACCGATTTACCACTGACGGTCGATTTGGAATCTGGTTATAGCGATGATCCAGAAGCGGTTGCAGCCAATATTATGCGACTTGCAAACCTAGGTGTCGTAGGTATAAATATTGAAGACAGCAAGGTGAATAACGGTACCCGAGTGCTCAAAAGTGCAGATGAGTTCGCCCGTTTTCTTTCACACATTCAACAGGTATTAAAGCAACATAACTGTGATGTGTTTATAAATGTGCGCACTGATACCTATATTTTAGAGTGCGACGATACACTACAAGAAACCATTAAACGTGGGCAGCTCTATCAGGCAGTTGGCGCAACGGGGCTGTTTGTACCATGCATTACTGACCTTAACGAGATTTCAAAAGTAGGCGAGTGTGTATCATTACCGTTAAATGTGATGTGTATGCCAGATCTAGCTGATTTTGATACGCTAGCGAAGCTAGGAGTAAATCGTATTAGTATGGGGAATTTTGTGTTTGAGAAGCATCAAACTAATTTATCGACACTTTTATCAACAATTAACAAACAAAAACGCTTTACAGCACTTTTCGGTTAAATTAACAGTTTGGGTAATATTTGCTGTGTGAAACAAGGCTAACAATACGGTTAGCCTTTTAATTTTATAGTGCGCTGCCCAGTGATACTGGTGCTGAGGTATAGCCTTTAATTTCATTTAACAAATGCACTAAGGTTTTATGCGTGCTTTCTTTATCGGCAGTTACTGAAATAGCGGTAATGTCGCCATTGGCATCGAGTCGAGCTAAATTAATGGCGATTGAATGTGGGTCAATTTGCTTATTATTTAGCATTACACGATTATCTTCGGTGATGTGAAATTGCGGCGTAACTGTTTGCGTAAGCGTTTGTTTGTTTTCTTTCATACGGTTTAAATCAAGCGCAGTTGGCCGATTAAAGCTGGTGGTAACAATAAAAAAGATAAGCAGAATAAACACAATATCAAGCATTGGGTTCATGTCTACTTCTGCGTTTTGCGTATGAGCGTTTTGTTTGGCCACGTAAGACTCCTCGTTGATTGATATTTTTCCATCAACTTAAGCCTAGGCAATAGTTGTAACTCGCCATTTAACCCATTGTTAATATTAATGTTTAGTTATATTTTAGTTGTACTGATTAGTTACACTTTAGTAAGCGGGAGGGGGTTGGATATTTAGAAAATGACTAGAAAAACTGATACGCGGAGAGATGTATTAACGTTGCGAAACTGAGACGGCCGTGTTTTATTGGCTAAACGCTAACAGTTTCGCTTGTAAAATTCGCAAGCCTTACACAATTACTTTTGCATAGCTAGCACGGTCAATATCTTGCACTTCTACAGAGATTGAGCTGTTTGTCAGTGAAAGACCGCTTAATTTATCTAATACGGTATTTGATAGCATCGTTTTTTGTTCGACTGTGCGCCCTGAGAGTATTTTAAGTGTTACATGCACAAACTTAAGGTCAACAACACCAGTTTTGTACTCTGAAAATGAAGTTGCTCTGACTTTAATATCGCTGCCCGTCGGTTCAAACAATTCAGACGCTAAAGCGCCGCTATGAACAGCTTCAATTAGTATTTTTCCATTAATGTTATCTGAATGCTCAATTACACAATGTGGCATTAGATTCTCCTGTATGTGTTTTTTTCATGGGGTTAAAGGGCTTGTTATACGTTTTTACTACTGATTATATTATCACAGGCATTAGTAACATCGGTCCGATAATACTGTATTGTTTCAGCCAGCTCCTTGTCTGCTTTTATAAGAAAATCAACAGAGCAATTAGGACGAACATGCTTTAAAGGTAAATGGTCTGTTTCTGATTCAATAAGACTGAATACATGATACTCAGTGTCCCAACATTGCCCATATTTTTCGTTGCCAATACGGCACAGTGCAATTATGTTATCTAAGTAGTTTTCATCACTTTCCAGCAATTTTTTTGCGATTTTCGCTGCTTCTTCAGACATTTTTTGATACCAACTATTGAAATGCTCGCATTAAACGTGCCGAACACGGAAGTGGCTTTGTGGTATGTTGGAGCGAATCGGAAACGCAAAGCTACCGGAGTTTTTGGCGTCGTTTTTAATACGTTTGTTACATTTTTGACTGTACATAGCCCAGAATATCGATAGGTTTGCCACCTTGATGGTAATAGTTATCTAAGTTGTAAGCCATATTTTCGAGCGGAGCATCATTATATCCATAGCTTAGGATTTCTTCGATGTACCGAGTTATAAAATTTCTTGCACCAATCAAGTTTCACTGAGCCACATGAACAAGCTCGTGAAAATGTAGCCGAAGGTCATTCGCGTAGTTTTTGTCAAGATAATAAGTATTCTTGTACGTTATTCCACTGACTTCCATGTCAATGAAGGTGCCAAGTCCAACTTCACGTAATTCTGGAAAATCAGGTTTTGGAATTTTATCTACAAGAACAAAATATGATTTTTCTAAGAATCCCTCTGGGAAAAACCAGAAAAATCAGAGCTAAATTTTGTACATAGTATTCGCTGGGATTGATATTCTGTATTTATTGAATCAATCTTTTCTTCAATTAGATGTATCACAACATTACCCAAAGAAATGTAACGCCTCGTTTAGAGGTGAAAATTATTGGTAAAAAAAACGACGAAGGAGTGCAGTTTACTGTTTTTGCGATCCTTTGGTTTAGGAACTTGTCAGGTAGCAAGTGCATCGGTAATTAATTTTTTTGCTAATGCAGTAATGACAGAGCGACACCTTTTTCTCTCGAGGAACTCTTAATTTTATTCCACGTTGTATCTGCTCTTACTTTATCCAAAAACTCATGACCGTCCCATGTTAATTCAAATGGTAATACTCGGACTACTCGAGCACTTGTTCCCGATGTAATAGGTTCGCACCTTAGAAAACCTGCATCATTAAGTAATCTGCAGTGATATGCGATTTGAGCTTTATCAAAACCGGCTATTTCTGGATATTCTAACATTGCTGAATCTGGCTTATTTTCAAATAGAAATAGCAAGCTTCTTATTAATTCAAAATCGCGATTCATCAAAACACTCCATTTGATACTAACAGCTTATTAGTGCGCATTTCGATTTAAGGAAGTTATCCACATCCATAAATCTTCAGGCTAATAACTGTTTTATTTAATAATTTCCGTAGGTTACCAATAGTTTTTGATGTGGGTAATGTAAAATTGGTTTGAAAAAGACGTGGAGCTGGCACATAAAAAAAGGCTAACCCTCTGGTTAGCCTTTTATAGTTTGATGATATTAAGCTGTTTCTAGCGCTAGTTTTGCTTTGCGTGCGCGATAGTTTTGCCAGCGGCGCCACGATAGCATAATGCCTGTATAAACGAGCAAACAGGCTAATAATGAGGCGAGGCCTGCGATGGTTTGGCCGATAATGCCGTACGC
The DNA here is from genome assembly GCF_021654175.1 of Pseudoalteromonas sp. MMG024. Classification (NCBI taxonomy): domain Bacteria; kingdom Pseudomonadati; phylum Pseudomonadota; class Gammaproteobacteria; order Alteromonadales; family Pseudoalteromonadaceae; genus Pseudoalteromonas; species Pseudoalteromonas sp. MMG024. The sequence goes on along the minus strand of NZ_JAKFZO010000003.1, from coordinate 142,185 downwards.
TTCGCCTGTGTGTAAAAAGCGAATGTAACTACTTGCTTTGCGGTAGCTTGATAGGTCGTCAAATGTGAGAGTTTGCAATACCTTGCCAGACTGGGTATCGATTGTTACCGTTAAGCGTTTTTGTGGCTCGCCCCCTGTACCGGTATCAAGGCTAAACGCTATTTTATCCATAGGTTTAGTAGCAAGTGTAAACTGTGCGCGTTGCCATTCTGGTGTGTGGTTAATTGCATTTTCAAATAGCAAATTAAGCGATTTTGGTGTGCCGTTATTTAATGGCGACACTTTTAGCTGCTCGACTTTCGCACCGTTAGATACCATTTCTTTTAGGGTGTTTCCCGGCCATTTAAAAGAGAAAAAGAACGCAGTTGCAATGAGTACCGCAAGTACCGGCGCTAAATAAATGCCATACACATTATGCCATTGGTAATCGCGCGCATTGGTGTTTGGGTAAGACTTAGCAAAAGTAAGCTTTTGTTTAAACGCACGTTTGTTAAAGCGTTTTGGTAACCACAAATAAAGGCCCGAAAGCACTAACACAAAGAAAATAATATTAGCGATGCCATTAACCCAGCGACCTGTCTCACTAAACTTACCATCAAGGGTTAGCCAGCGATGAAAAGCGCGTAATTTACGCATGAATGTTTTGGTGGCAAGCCCTGGTTCGTTAATTTTTTCACCGTTGTATGGGTTTAAATAGGCAAGGGTTTTGCGGCCTTCTTTAATTTGAATAAAGGCGTTTTGTTCGTTTCTAATCGCAATACTTAACGGCTTTTTATGCTCTAAGGTATTGGCAATAGCCTTGATTTGTTCAAGCGTCAGTTTTTGTGTGTTAGCAGAAGGTGCTTGGGGATAATCGTGTTGCTCTGCGCTATGAATAATCTGGCGTTCATAGGTAAGTAGCGCACCGGTGGCCGACATTAAAAAAATAAATAGGGCAGCGATGCAACCAATAATTAGGTGAAGCCAAAAAAAGGCTTTTCTTATACTCATATTTTATTGCTCATTATAACGGTAGCGGCGAGCTAAGCTTGTGTAACTCGCTGCTTTACATATTTGATTGACGGACCAAATGTGCTTTAAACGCTTCAGTGAGGCAAAATGTGGCGGACAAGCTGTATTTTTAAGTTAGCCGTTTAATTTTGCTTTAAGTAAACGTTATTTTCTTTAAAGGTTGCGGGCATTCTAAGCAAGCGGCAATAAAATTGGAATAGTTAATGATAATAATTATTGTTAATTTTGCACTATAGGAACTATTACCTTAAACGTTCCCGTTCTAGACTAAGTACTTGTTTTATAATTAAATGTATTAACTGGTTAGCGTTTTATTAAAGCGATAAATATTGTTGCATGTAGAATTAAGTACGCTGGCAAAAGTGAAATGTGAGTTAATACGCAAAATGGCGATTTTGCGTATTAGAAGACGCGAACACAGCGTAAGCATTTGTTTTACTCTGTATCCGCATTGTGATTTAGTTAAACGTATCTGAACGCTCAATTACTTCAATCGCGTAACCGTTTGGATCGTTGATGAAAAAGAATTTCGCAACGAGTGAATCACCGTTATAAAACTCTTTAACGTCTTTTGGTTGATAACCAAGAGAGACTGCTTTTTGATGTAGTGCTTCTATATTTTCGGCGCTTACTGCGAGGTGGCCGTATCCGTTACCCAAATCATACTGTGCTTTTTGGTCAAAATTTACAGTCAGTTCAAGTTCAAAATCTGACTCATCATTACCTAAGTAAATTAAGCAAAAGCTATCGAAAGTAATCCGGCGTTTTTCTGTTAAGTTAAGTATGTTTTGATAGAATTGAAGTGACTTTGATTCGTCTACTACGCGGATCATACTGTGAATCATTTTTGCCATTGTTAGGAATACCTTATGTGTGAATTATATGCTCAAGAGCCGCAAACATCTTACGATAGCACTAAGCGTTCAATACGCATTCAGGGGGTGGTGACAAGTATTTCGCTAGAAAATAAAATCTGGCAAATTCTCGAGCGTATAGCAGCCGATGAAAAAGTAACAGTGCCGGAGTTTATTTCCACCTTGTATCAAGAAGTAATTGAACGCCATGGCAGTGTTAAAAATCTCGCATCAATGCTGCGTGTAACGTGTTTAACCTATGCGCTAAATAGTAAACCACTTTGTTAATTAACGGGTAGTATCTAGGTACTACATTGGGTGTTAACCATTAATCACCGCATTTTGCCGCTTAGCATTTTTTGCCAAGTTATTTCTCATAGCCAAGTAGTCTGGCCCCAGTTACTTTTATTGAGAATACGATTATGGAAACATTTACTTTTTTTGAAGATCTTTTTGCCAACGCAGACCCGGTGTTTATTTTAGCAGTTGCATTAGCAAGCTTAGTTTTATGGTTTTTACCGGCAGTTCTGGCGTTTTTCTTTAATCGCAAACATTCAAAATTAATCGCAGCGGCATGTGTGCCAGCGGGTTTTTCACTTATTGCGTGGTCGGGCCTGATGATTTGGGCTGTTACCGGGAAAAGTGTTGAAAAAGCGGTGACTAAATCGCGCAAACCAGTGTCATCAAGCGAAGCAAGCTAATATAAAACGCCCTTTTTACAGCATTAGCAGTAAAAAGGGCGAAAATATTAAAAATCATCAGCGGCCGTTAGCGCTGATTTTATTGGTTAAAAGGTGTATTGCACCGAAAGACTTGCGTAGTCGACTTCACCATTAAATTTATCTACATTTGAAAAAATGCCAATCTCATTATCTTCAAATTCAAAGTCGTAGCGGGTGTAATCTAGATTAAGTTGCCAGTTTTTTGAAATAGCAAATGATGCACCAGCGCCGTAAAATAGATCATTGCCATCAAGTGATAGCGTATTATCAAAGCCACTTAAATCGGCATCCCACCAATAATTACCGCCTTTTACAAACAGCGTTATACGTTCAGTAACAGGTAAACCAAGCTTAAGTCCTAACGTATAACCATCGAGTTTGGTGTTAAAGGTATCGTTGCCAAGCTTACCAAAATCCAAATAGCCCGCTTCTAAACTGATCATTTGATTAAATTGAGTGCCAATAAATACATTGTAAGCGTCGTCATCATCAAAATCATCGCCACCGCTGGCACTTATTAATCCATAACCACCACCCACATAAACACCGCGATGATCTACATCAGATTCTTCTTTCGCAAGAGCTGGTGCTACTAAAATTGACGATAAGATTAATGATAATAATGATGTGCTTTTCATAGTAAATCCTTGTTAATGTTAAACCTTTAAAGTCAACCTAAGGTAGCAAACAGTGTTCCAATAATTTTTTATTTAAAATTCATGGAGTTATGGTTTTGTCAGGAACTTTTACGTATTTACTTTTGTAGCAACAACACAGTGTATGAATATTTTACAGACTGAAAGTCTGCAATAACAATAAGTTAAATTACGGCTTATTAGGTTTGGGTACATCTTGGATATTTACGCCCTCTTGCTGCGTTAGGCACTCCGCGGCTTTTTGATCCTCTTTATCTGCATCAACATGACTGTCTTGCGATGTTGCTTCATATACTAAGGTTGTTAGTAACGGAAAATGGTCAGAGCCAATGGATGGCAAACGGGTGATTTTATGTAAGGTAAAGTGCTCGCTATGAAACACATGATCTAAAGGCCAACGGGCAAACCAATACTTGGTGTGGAATGTATTAAACATGCCTCGGCCAATTCTTGGATCAAGTAACCCACTTATCTTTCTAAATAGCCGAGTTGTATAAGACCAAGCTACGTCGTTAAGATCGCCCGAAACCAAAATTGGTTGGTTTGATTTTGCTATTTTTTTTGCCACCACAATTAGCTCAGCATCACGTTCAGATGAATAGGTATTTTCCGAAGGGCTTGGCGGTGCAGGATGTAAAAAGTGAGCTTGTAGCTTAACGCCGTTTTTTAGTGTAAATAACGCATGGATTGATGGTACGTATTGTTCAACTAAATATTCGATGCGTTCATCACCTATGGGTAATGCTGAGAAAACATGCATACCATAAAGATTATCTAGTGGGCAGTTGACGTGGTAGGGGTAGCGTTTTGTTATGCCCTTGAGTGCATCCTCCCACCACCTATCGGATTCTAGCGTAACAATAATGTCGGGCTTATGTGTTTTTATGAGTTGAATAAGTGCTTTTGCGTTGCGGTTTGTCATCAATACGTTTGTGTTGAGAATTGTTATCTCGTCTAATGCACTGTGTTTAGAGGCCGCTTTCACCTCTGTTGGCCAGCATCGCGTGTAAGGCAATATCCACAATAAGTGCCAAATTATCGCGCAGAGTGTTAAAACAGGTAGTACGTAAAATATGTTGGGCTTATCACCCAATATGAATATTTGCCATATCAGTAAACTTATCCCAAGCGCACACAACTGAACCCTTGGAAAATCAAATACCCTAATTACCCAATGCGACTTTCGCACTGTCGGAATTAACGTTGCTGCTATAAATAAAACCGTTAGCGTAATAAGTGTCGCAATCATTGAAATTCCTTATTTAAGTGGCGCGCTTTAGTGATGACTAAGTACAGATTCATTGCACTATAAGTTAGCTGATAGCCCAAACTTTGCGCATTTTTATATTTTAAAGATGGGTAACACCTTCTAACTAATCAATTGTTGTGCCACTGTACATTTATCCGTAGCAATTAACTTGTTATGACGTTTAGCGTTGTTTTAACGCCTTATAACTCAACAAGAAGTAAGTTTTAGGCAGAAAGGCACACGGACTTGCTGCCGAGGGGGGTTACGCGTTTGAAACGTAATCCTTGCACAGTGGTTTGAAAAATTTACCAGTAGATATGTAAAAGATTCACATAAGCTCTCATAAAATAACACGGTAAATATTTAAGTCATTGATTGTATTGGTTTTTAAAGTTGGTTTTATTGTTGCATCAAGTCTAAGCAAGATATTTTTACACGACAAAAGAAGGAAACTTGTAATGGCTACATCTAATCAAAATGCATCGAATTCAAAAGCTAAGCAAAACGCATCAAATGGTCATCCGATTGCCGATAAATTGAATAGCTCTATGCATGACTCAGTCGATACCATCACTGAAAAAGTTGGCACAGCAGAAGAAACATTGCGTGAAACTGCGCATTCAAGCTCTGAAACCCTATCTCAAAAGCAGCAAGAAATGAAAGTTAAGTGGGAAAAGTCAACCGTTAAAAAATACGCGGTAGAAAACCCAGTAGCAACAGCGGGTATTGCATTTTCACTCGGTATGTTGGTGTCTGCAATTATTAAACGTAAATAATATAGGTTTAAGACGATGGACAACATGGGTCCCGAGCAGGGCGGTTTTAACAATCAAAGCGAGCCAAATCAGAAGCCTGAAAACGAGGCGAAGCTGACGCAAACATTCGAAAGCGTAACAGCATTGCTTGAAAGTAAAATTGCCAAGCTCATTACGTCAAAAAATCTAGTAGTGGCTGAGGCTAAAGTTAGCCTTAGCGCTGCGCTACTCTCATTCGCGATTTGTTTAACACTGGTCGTGATTGTCAGTGTTATTTGGCTCTTGCTTAATGCAGTGGTTGGACTAACTTTCTATAAAATGTATCCCAGTTTAGCCTTGGTAATTGGCAGCTTGTTACTTTCTAACAGTGCATTAGCGGTATGGCTATTTATTCAGCTTAAGCGTATATGGCATCGCGTGGGGTTTAAAGCGAGTGCGTCTTTACTTTTAAACGGAGACTAACATGGAGTTTTTACTTAAAGATGATCTGCACCAACTTGAAAAAGCAAAAGCCGAATACCTCGCGGTAAAGGCGTTTGATGACTACAACACACAAGTTGCAAAAACGAATGTGAAATCGATCTTATCGTCAAAAGAAGGGCTTATGGCATCTTTTGGGGCGGGGTTTGTAAAAGGGTTAATGGATAACCCTGATAACCAAAAATGCGGTTCATCCCATTCTGATCTAATTAAAATTATCAGTTTATTAATCAAGTAACGCGCTATTGTTATTTAGCATTTTGTTTAGGCTTGAGTACTTCAGAGAATTGAAAGATTAAAAACCCAATAAACGATAGAACAATACTAATTTCATAGCGACTGTATGCTACCGATACACCAATTGCACCTGTATTCCAAAGTCCGGCTGCGGTAGCTGTGCCTTTAACGCTGTCTTTGTCTCTGAAAATAGCACCGCCACCGATAAATCCCATACCTGTGATAATGCCATACATTACCCTTGCTTCGGCGTCAGAACCTTCAAACACATTAATACCAACCAGCATAAAAGCGCACGAGGCAATGGTTACGAGTGGAAATGTTCGAAGACCAGCGCCGTTTTCTCTTGATTCACGGTTTAATGCAATCGGTAACGACAGCAAAAAAGCAATACCAAGTTGCTTGAAGTGAAACATTATTAAGGTGAAATCTAAGTCTATCTCGAACATCCGTTTCTCATTTTTATAATTGGTTTAATACACAGTGTACGCAGGCAAACTGATCGTAACGTTACAAAACAGTGTATTGGATAAGGTCTTTAATAAAACCAAACACTTACATAAATACGCAGCGTGTCGAATAGGGTCTCACTCGTCTAAAACAGTGTAACGTAATTTATTAACCAAAGTCGATTGGCAACGATGTGATGCGTTTAACCACATGCGTTGTTACTGTTACCCTAAAGTAGCCTAGACTGTATAGGTCAAAACGCTCTATATTTTAGACAATTAAGATAATGACTGTTTATTGAAGTGTTCATAATTAAGGATAGTGTATGAGTAATTCTGTATTGGTAAGTGCAATAGAGCGCTTGCAACGAATTGGCGAGCAAGCAAATACCTCAAAGCAAGTGATTGAAGCACTGAGTCACCCACACGCCACATTAGCGTGTAATTTACCCGTACGTTTAGACAGTGGCCGTTTAGCTTATTTTAAAGGCTATCGTTGCCGTTATAACGATATCTTAGGCCCGTGCAAAGGCGGTATTCGCTTTCATCAAGCGGTGAATCAAGACGAAGTAGAAGCGCTCGCGTTTTGGATGACACTAAAATGTGCTGTGGTGGGGTTACCGTTAGGTGGCGGTAAGGGTGGGGTTACCGTGAACCCAAAAACGCTATCGCCTATGGAACTTGAACGATTATCGCGAGCGTATGTGTGTGCGATGGCCGATTTTATTGGCCCCGATACTGATATTCCAGCACCCGATGTTTACACCAACGCACGTATTATGGGTTGGATGATGGACGAATACGAAAAAATAACGCGCAGTAAAGCGCCCGCGGTAATCACCGGAAAACCGATATCGTTAGGCGGTAGTTTAGGGCGCGAAAGTGCAACAGGTCGTGGGGCGTTTATTTGTACGCAAATGTTGGTGAAAAAGCTTGGCTTAAACCCACAAGAGCTTACTGTGGCAATACAGGGTTTTGGTAACGGTGGTTACCACTGCGCTAAACTGCTGCAGCAAGCAGGCTTTAATATCGTTGCTATAAGCGATTCGCAAGGGGGGATTTATCGAGAACAAGGACTGGATGTCGATAGTATTTTCCAAGAAAAGCAGCGCAGCAAAAAACTCTCGGCTGTGTACTGCGAACAAGCGGTGTGCGAAGTGCAAGAGTTTAAACACATTAGCAATCAAGAACTGCTTACTTTAGATGTTGATATTTTGATCCCTGCAGCGCTCGATAGTGTGATCACCCGTGAGAATGCCAATGATGTGCGCGCTAAGTACATTGTTGAAATTGCTAATGGCCCCGTTGAAAGCGAGGCGGATAGTGTTTTGCAGCAAAATAACGTAACAGTGGTGCCGGATATTTTGGCAAATGCTGGTGGTGTTATCGTAAGTTATTTTGAATGGCTGCAAAACAGACAAGGCGAGCAATGGTCACTCGATAAAGTAGAAGAAAAGCTGCATCAAAAGCTTGAAAAAGCGTTTGAAAATGCTTGGCAAATCTATCAAGATAAAGACATTACACTACGCGACAGTGTATATAACGTAGCGTTGCGTGCTTTAACCGAAGCCATTGAAGCGCACGGCACCACCGATTACTTTAATGCACAATCGAAACGTTAATAATCGTTTTGGCTATTAAGTTGAATTCGTTAAGCGCGATTCACAATCGCGCTTTTTACACTTAAGTATGTATTACTTTTTTGTCTTGTTTCGTTTTCTTACAAATTGGCGATATACAAACAGCTTTTGTATTAATAAACTAAGCGCATAATTTATATAATAAAAATAAACTCTATATGAAGCTTTTTCCTCGTTTAAATGCCTTTTCTTTGGTTCTTTGTGCACTTCTTTCAAGCTTTGTAAATGCCGCTGAGATTGTCGAAAAGTTACCTGAGCAATATGAACCAAGCGATAAATTTGTTTTCTACTCCCATGGTTATATTGTTGAAGGAGAGAACCCAACGCCCGTTGAAGTCAAAAATGGTTGGGGTTTGTATGATTTTCCAAAGGTAAAGCAAGCGCTTGCTGATGATCGCTACACGTTAGTTGCGATTCATCGTAAAAAGAACACCGATCCATTTGAATATGCAAAAGCGCAAAGTGCGACAATCCGAAACATGATTAAAAATGGGGTGCCCGCCAACAACATTACCTTGATTGGTTTTTCACGTGGCGCGTTTATTACGGGATTAATGTCAAACCATCTAGCTGATTTTGGCGTAAATACTGTATTACTAGCTGGTTGCGGTCGCTTAATCTCACGCAAACATGACGATATAAAAGTATATGGGCATGTTTTATCAGTGTATGAAAAAACCGATAAATCAAATACCTGCAAAAAGTTAAAAGACAAAAGTTGGCAGGTACAATCATTTAAAGAAATCGCGATAAATACCGGTTTATCGCATGGCGCGTTTTACCGCCCATTGCCACAGTGGATTCTGCCGGTAAAAACGTGGATGAAAGAGAAAATGGATATTCGCTAAATTGCGCTGAGCACACCAATTAGCTGGTGGCTTCTTCGCATAAATCGCGTGGTGTAAAGTTTGCTTTAAAGCTAAATGCATAAGGCGTATCACCGTGCTCACGAAGATGGTTTAGTCGTGATATCGCTTCGCTTAGTGATGGAATATGGCCATCTTCTACCCACCAAAGCACGTAATTATCTTCATTTAGCTTTTCAAACCACTCGTTTTTCCTGCGCATAAAGTCACGATGGTTGGTTCTAAACATAAAAGTTTTTAAGGCTATCGACATTTTGCCAAACCGACATATTGACCAGCATATTAGGGTTTTCAAAAGCTTGAATACTGGTTGCATCGCCAGAATCATCTTTAAGGCGCCATACAAAACCTTCGGTTTGTTCAGCAAGAGCGTTAACTTTGTCTAAATTATTGACAAAGTCACTAATTTCAGGGGCGTCAAGTGCGTATTATGCAAGCGCGATATTAAGTTTAGCTAATTGCATCGTTATCCTTAGTTCGTTGTAACGGTATAAAAATTAGTTTTTAACACGCCACGGCGGGTTTAAACGGTTTTCTCCTGCCCAATAAAGCTTGATTTTATTGCCTGAAGGGTCAAATAACACGGCTTCTCGCCACAGGTATCGTTGATCAGTTGGTAGCTGCGAAAATATAACGCCTTTTTCTTGTAATTCGGCAACCCAGTTATCGAGCTGTGCATGTTCAAAATAAATCGTGGAGCCATTAACGGCATTTTCTTCAAGTGACAGCGAAAATGTTGAATCGCCCTCTGGGCAGGCAAAACGCGCATAATGCGGTGTGTCGACAATAAGTTCAAAACCGAGCGTTTGGTAAAACCTAACGGCATCACTCATTTGCGTTACCGGTAATGTTACTTGGTTTAAATTCATTTAAATCCTTAAAACTAAACTGTAGGCATGCCTTTTAAACGCATGCCTACACGTTATCTATTTGTTCTCATTAACTAAAATAACTTTACGGTGAGGGAATGGAATTTCAATATTGGCATCATCAAGTGCTTTTTTAATTTGCTCGGGTACCGAATATAAAATATCGAAATAATGTTCACCATGACAAAACGGACGTACTAAAAAATCAACCGAACTGTTATTGAGGGTTTCAACTTCAACAAAAGGTTTAGGGTCATTCAAAATATGTGGGTGCGCGTCTAATACCTTATTAATAACTGCGCGAGCAGCGTCGATGTTCTCGTCATAGGCGATGCCAAAGCGCATATCAACACCACGAATCTCATGGTGAGAGTGATTGACAATTTTATTGCCCCAGATATCGCTATTAGGAATGATAATTCGCTGGTTATCAAAGGTTTGTAAAATGGTGGTGAACATGTCTATTTCAGCCACTTTACCGAATTGGTCGCCTGTTTCAATAAAATCATCCACTTTATACGGCCTAAATATAAGCAGCATTACACCTGCTGCAAGGTTTGATAATGTGCCTTGCAGTGCCAAACCAACCGCAAGCCCAGCGGCACCTAGCAGTGCAATTATTGAGGCTGTTTGCACGCCAAAACGGTTTAACACCGCAATACCGACAAATGCCAAAATGGTGTATTTAGCCACACTGCCAAAAAACTTAAACAAGGTATCGTCTAGTTGTACATGACGATTAGAAATTTTGATGATGGCTTTATTTACTTTGCCGGCAAGCCAAATACCAATAATTAAAATGGCGAAGGCAAGTAATAGGTTAGTTGCCCAATCAAGTGCTGTTGGCAGATATTGATTGAGATCGAGCTGAGCGATAAATTCTTCCATGTTTTGTTAACCTGACGTTAAAAACTATACACTAGGCTATCTTAAACTGTGCTTCAAGAGCCATAGCTATAATTTATACACATAGAAAGTTTATTAAACATTAACTTGCGGTTTGCAGTGTTACATCACATAGTTTGTAAAGTAGTTTTATTCTATGTTGCGTGTTTAAAGGAAGAGGTATGTCCTATTTGAAATTAGCAATACGCTTTCGTTTAGAGCCTGGGTGTTTAGGGCCAACGGGTACTGATTACATTGAAGATTTTTGCCGATTGATAAATCGGGTTGATTTTACTTATCCATTTGTCACCCTTGATGTGATCCCTCGCTATGATAAAACCTTGCCTGAATGGGAGTTTTTACTGAACGGTAAGTTAATTTCAGAAGAGCAAGCGGAACGTGTGTTAAGCGTAAATGACTTTACTGTCGACAGCATGGAAGAGCAGGTAGAACAGTTCCTTACCCTAAAAGTAGAGCAGTTTATGTTGTCGCTTAAAAATAAGCGTTAACACATTTCGCCGTTAAGAATCACTCGCATTTAGTTAGTCGCTTCCGTATACTGCATTTTTATTTAAGAGCCTAGGAACTTTATGAATATCTGGGTCGATGCAGATGCATGCCCTGTTGCAATTAAAGAGATTTTATTTCGTGCAGCAGAGCGTACACAGATCAACACAACCTTTATTGCTAACCACAGTTTCCGCATTCCACCGTCTCGTTTTATCAAGCGATTACAGGTAGAAAAAGGATTTGATGTTGCCGATAACGAAATTGCTAAACGTGTAGTCGCGGGCGATTTAGTGATTACGCAAGATATTCCACTCGCCGATGAAGTGATCACTAAAGAAGCGATTGCACTCACCCCGCGCGGCGAGTTATTAACCGCAAGTAACATTAAAGCGCGTTTAAATATGCGTGATTTTTTTGATACTTTGCGTGCCAGTGGCGTTGAAACAGGTGGCCCGAGCGCGTTATCAAACACCGATAAAAAAGCCTTTGCTGATGAACTCGATAAAGCGCTTGCAAGGCTCGGTTAGCCTTATTATTTAAAAGGACAGTTGCGCAGTTATGCACGATCTTACGAAAGGAAGCATTCCAAAACACATTATTTCAATGGCAGTGCCAATCGCCATTGGTCTGCTTATTCAAACGCTGTATTTCTTAGTTGATTTGTATTTTGTTGGTCAACTAGGCAGTGCCGCGATTGCCGCTGTGAGCAATGCATCAAGTGTGTTTTTCTTTGTTATGGCATTAACGCAAGTACTCAATATTGGCTGTGCAACACTAGTATCGCATGCGGTCGGGCGCAAAAAGCAGCGCCAAGCCAGTCACGTATTTAATCAAACGTTAGCGCTTGCCAATTGGGCAACCCTGTTTTGTGCAGCGATAGGCTACGCATTTGGTCACGTATTTTTTGCGTTTATGACCGCCGACATTGCTACACAAGCATTAGCCGAGAGTTACTTTTATTGGTTTTTACCGTCGTTACTGCTGCAGTTTGTATTTACCGCATTAAGCGCTGCGCTGCGCGGTACTGGTATTGTAAAACCGGTTATGTCGATTTCGGTGATTGGTATTATCGCTAACATTATTCTATCGCCTATTCTGATAACGGGGTGGGGGCTTGGCATTGAGCTCGGTGTCGTTGGCGCGGGTCTGGCGAGCAGTATTTCAATGTTGCTATCGTTTGTGCTTTTGGTGCGTTATTTCAATAAACAAGAGCAATATCTTCAAGTGCGCTGGTTATCGTTTGCGTTAAAAGCGAAAACGATACGCAAAATCCTTAATATTGGTTTACCGTCGGGCGGCGAATTTTTACTGACCTTCTTGTATATGTCGTTGATTTATTGGGCGCTTAGTCGTGTATCTGCTGAAGCACAAGCCGGCTTTGGTTTAGGTGGGCGTATTATGCAATCGCTTTTTTTACCGGTTATGGCCATTGCCTTTGCCGCGCCTGCCATCGCTGGACAAAACTTCGCAGCGCGAAAAATCTCACGCGTGTACGAAACCTTTCACATCACCGCGTTTTTAACGTGCTCATTAATGGGTATGTTAATGGTACTGTGTTTATGGGTACCTGAGCTATTTGTCACCGGTTTTAGTGACAATGCCAACGTGGTGTTAGTTGCAGCAACGTTCTTGAGTTTTGTTGGCCTTAATTTTGTTCCTGCTGGCTATGTATTTGCCATTTCAGGCATGTTTCAAGCGCTTGGAAATACGTGGCCCGCGTTACTGAGCACCTTTGTGCGCTTGTCACTGTTTGCGGTTTCAGTTATTTATTTAGTGAATCAAGACGATTTTTACATTGAACAAATTTGGTATTGTTCAATTGTTACTGTGTTTATTCAAGCTTTGGTCAGCCACCTGTTAATTCGTCGTGAATTTAATAAAAAGCTGGTTAAAGCGCCAAGTAACACGCCAGAGCAAACTTGCGCCGTGGCAAAATAAATCAGTGGTATAGCTGAAAGAGTATGCTAACTGTTGTGCTCAGTGAGTAATTCTTTAATCGTTAACGCATCAACGGGCTTGGCAAACCAATAGCCTTGAATTAGCGAGCAATCCGATGCGGTTAACCAGTGCATCTGCGCATTGAGCTCAACGCCTTCGGCAATTACTTCAAGCTTTAAGCTCTTACTCATTGCAATAATGGCTTTGGTAAGTGCTTGGCTTTCGGCGTTATGTTCAATGTCTTTAATAAAGCTTCTATCAATTTTGAGTTTATGCACTGGGAATTTCTTTAGGTAGCTGAGCGATGAATAGCCGGTGCCAAAATCATCAATGGCTATTTTGACGCCTAAATTAGCTAACATAGTGAGCTGGGCAATGGTTTTTTTATCGTTTTCAATAAGTAAGCTTTCGGTAATCTCTAATATCAGCTTGTTACTCGGCAAGCCACTGACTTCAATCGCATTTTTAATAGTGGCAATAAAATCATCACGCTGGAATTGAACAGTAGAAATGTTAACGCTAATACCGGGCGCATTTTCATATTCATCTTGCCATTTTGCTGCGGTAATACAGGCATGTTCTAAAACGAACTCCCCAATATTGGCGATTACACCAATTTCTTCAGCAAGCTCAATAAAGTGGTCAGGTGAAACAAGGCCCTTGGTAGGGTGATGCCAGCGCACTAATGCTTCACACGCATAAATAACATTATGCTTAGCATCAAAAATGGGTTGATAATCAATGAAAAACTGTTGGTTATCTATCGCGGTTCGTAATTCGCTCTCAAGGGTACGTCTTTTTTGTGCTTTTTCGTCCATTTCGGCAGTAAAAAATTGAAAATTATTTTTACCTTTTGCTTTCGCTTTATACATGGCGCTATCGGCTTTTCGCATCAGTGTTTCAACGTCTTGCCCGTCGTTTGGATAAGTTGTAATACCGATGCTAGCGGAGACAAACCCTTGTGCGTTATCAAGTTGATAAGGGGTGGCTATTGCCGACTGAATTTTATGGGCGACTCGATCAACTTTAAACTGATTATTATCGCTTGCGATAAGTACCGCAAACTCATCACCACCCAAGCGAGAAATAGTATCTGATTTACGTAAGGTTTCGGTTAGGCGCGTTGCTGTTTGCTGTAAAAGGGTATCGCCTTGTGAATGACCTAGGGTATCGTTAACGTGCTTAAAACCATCTAAGTCGATAAACAATAGCGCCAGAAATGAGTTCTCGCGCTGTGCTTTATTAAGTGCTTGCTCAAAACGATCTGAGAATAAGTTGCGGTTTGCAAGCCCAGTAAGTGAGTCAAAGTTAGCTTGCTGGTAAATTTTATTTTCTGCCTTTTTACGTGTTGTGATGTCGCTAAACAGTGCCACAAACGCATCAATCTCGCCGTTAGTATCGCGAAGGGCGGTGATTGAAAGCCATTCATAATAAAGCTCACCGTTTTTACGGCGATTGCAAATTTCGCCTTGCCATTGGTTATTTTCATCAAGTTGGTGCTGCATATTGGCGTAAAAAGGTTCTGTTTGCAGGTCGGAACTCAGTATATCAGGTGTCCTATTCAGCACTTCGTCACTGTTATAGCCGGTTATTTCTGTAAAGGCTTCATTGACTGCTTGAATTCTATAATTTTTATCACAAATCATCACTGCTTCATTGGCGGTACGAAATACAGTTGATGTAAGCCTAAGCTGTTTCTCATCCTGCTTTTGTTTTGAAATATCATTGAGAATAAGTACATAGCCGTCTTTCTTTTGCTGTTTATTTAAAAGCGGATAAAGATGCACATGGAGCCAGTGGTGCGCTTGTCCTAAATTAATGCGGTCAACCCAAGGGGTATTAGTGCTAATTGCGTTATCAAATTCGTCGCTGCGCTGCGTTAAATTACGTAATTCATCAAATAAACTTTGTTTACTTGATGATAATTTTGCAAAAAACGCACTTTCAGAATGCTTATTTTGATAATCAATATAACCCTGTAAGTCGGTTGTGATAATTGCAGAGGGGCTTTGCTCCACTATTTGGCTGAGTTTGGTACTGTATTTTTGCGCTTTTCGGGTGATGCGTAGCAAATAGGTTAAAAACAGTGCAAGCGCAATTAGTACCACTAATCCGGCAATATAAATGGCATGTATTTTATTATTTTTGATTTTAATAATCGCTACTTGGCTATCAACCATTTGTTCTAGGTTTTTTTGGTATTGCCAAATCTCACTTTGATATTGCCGTTGTGTGGAAATGTCTTTAATGACCGAATAGAGCAGTGTTGCACCATCAAACTCGATGGGTATTGAGTAAACTGCAACGGTTTTAATATCACCCGCAGCTGTTTGATGGCGAAAGATAAAATAGTTGCGCTTTTGTCGATGGGCGTTTTCACGCTCTTCTGCGACTTGCTCTGCGGTAAATAAGTTAATTTCTTGAATGGTTTTACTTTGCAGTGCTTGCGAGCTGTAGCCATAAAAATCTGCCGCGGCCTGATTGGCTTTTATAATTTTTCCTGATTTTGGCTCGATCAACAGCATCACAGCGGTGTGATCATCAAAAATTTGCTCAAATTCGGTATTGGCAAATAAGAAAAGCGGAAAAAATAACAAAAAAGCAAATACTACGGGCATAATTAGTTAAATTTGGCTAACGACGGTACATTATTCAACTATAGTCGTAATTATTGCAATAAGTTGATGTAATTAATCGTTAACAAAAGGGTGTACGATCACGTTTATCGCGCTACACATGATGTAATAGCACAATTATCATGTAGATGTTGCGCCTTTGCTGATTGTGATAATAAGATATTTATAAACAGGTAAGTTGCGTGTGACTAGCGCGAAGGGAATTCGATGAGACATATTTTACTGCTTTGCTGTGTTTTGAGCTTAATTGGCTGTCAGCATTTTCGCCAGGCTAAACAACAATCTCAATTACTCGACAGTGTTGCTGAAATAAATGGCCGAGTTGATTATCAATCTAATGCAGATGGTGGCGAACTCGTAGTTACTGTATTAAGCCGTAACGACAACACCTTCTCGATTGAGAATCAGAAACTACTTGATAGCAGCGGGCGGTTTAAATTCTACCTAAAACCAGGCACTTATTACGTTGCTGTATACCAAGACAGTAATCACAATTTGACCTACGACGACAATGAAACAGGCGTTGCTTATGTTGACTCGGTTGGCATGTTACAAGCAATTACGCTTAACGATAAAGCCACATACAAAGCCAAACCAATTCACTTCGCAAAGCCCGTTAAAAAGGGTTATGCGGTTCAATACAGTGATAATTACAATGTTAATAATATCGGCAAGTTAGCGAATTTAGAGCACGCTATGTT
Organism: Pseudoalteromonas sp. MMG024; assembly: GCF_021654175.1. Lineage (NCBI taxonomy): Bacteria > Pseudomonadati > Pseudomonadota > Gammaproteobacteria > Alteromonadales > Pseudoalteromonadaceae > Pseudoalteromonas > Pseudoalteromonas sp. MMG024. The sequence continues at coordinate 125,727 of NZ_JAKFZO010000003.1, read as the reverse complement.
TGATGCCCATAATGTTGATATGGGGTTTTGGCGACCGCTTGATTTTCTTGCACAAGTGGAATCTGGTTTATTTATGTTGTCTCCGTATAACGCTAAAAAAGAGCCGCTTATTCTAGTGCACGGCATGATGGGCAACCCGCGCGAATTTTCCGATTTAGTCGCGGCGCTTGAAGATTCTGACTATCAAGTGTGGGTGTTGTACTATCCAAGTGGCGTAGGATTGCATTTGGTTAAAGACTATCTGCTAGAAAGCATTGACGTTATGCAAAAACGCTATGGTTTTGATGCGGTTTCGGTGCTAGCGCACAGTATGGGTGGGCTGATTACTCGAGGTTACGCACTGAGTCATCAAGGTCATGCACGTAACTATAAAATTAATCATTTCATTACGGTAAACAGTCCTTTATTGGGTATGCAAAGTGCTCGAAAAGGGATTGAAAGTTCGCCCCTTGTAATTAACTCATGGCATGATGTTGCAACTAACAGTGACTATGTTAATCAGTTGCATACTCAGGCACTGCAGCCAGAAATTAATTACGCTTTGGTATTTTCCTATCAAGACGGTGCAAGTGATGATGGCGTTGTGTCATTATCCAGTCAAATACCGCTAAATATTCAGCGTGAAGCAAATCAAATGATGGGCTTTAATGCATCGCATGCAGGGGTGTTGAAAGAGCCAAAGTTTATTCATTTTATTATGAGCACGCTGTCAAATTCAGCATCCGCTAACTGAAACATGCTATTAACATGTCGTTAAATACAGTTATTTGAGTTAAAAATAGTCTAAAGTACGCATAAATTTAACATTCTTGCGTTTTAGCATTGCTTCTTTTGCGCAGTTTTTTTATAGTTTCGCCTCATTTTCAAACAACATGGACGCACATCACATGAAAATGGTGCTCTCACATTTTAATTATTGGTGTAAAGCTAAGGACGAAGCACAGCTCGCCAACGCAAAAATTGAAATGTTTGATCCAACGAGCAAAAGTCCACAATTGGATTGGGTGCCAGCAATGCAGCGCCGACGACTCAGTCACTATGCAAAAATGGCGTTGTTTGTTGCAGCAAATAGCGCTGAGAAAAGTGATGCGGAATCAATGCCTGTTGTATTTGCGTCGCAACATGGTGATTTTCACCGTACATCAAGCATTTTAAAAGACTTAGCTCACCAAGAAGTGATCAGCCCAACATCGTTTGGCTTGTCTGTTCACAATGCAGTTATTGGGCTTTATTCGATTTTAACGAATAATCAACAGCCAATGAACAGTATCGCAGCCGGCGAAAACACCCTGCTGATGGCATTAATTGAAGCAAGCATTCAGCTAAATAATCCGAATATATCCGAAGTACTCGTTGTGTATTGCGATCAACCACTACCAGATGATTATGCACGATTTGACGATGTGAATAGTTGTGATTTGGCATGTGCATTTGTTGTATCTAAAGACAATGAACAGGGTATTACGCTGTCGTTAACTCCTAGCGATACGCCTAACAATACACCGTTACAGGCAAAACAGTTTGTGGAATTTTTAGCGACAAACAAAACCAACGACGCGCTTGTGCTCGGCAGTCAAAGTGCATGGCACTTGCATATTGATGAGGTAACGCCTTGTTAACCAAGCTAGGACGCTGCTGGCGCATTGTCGCAACCGGTTTTTGTTTTGCGGTGTTTGGCTTAGGTGGATTGTTAGTTCCGCTAATTGTATTGCCTATTCAGTACCTTATTTATCGCGATGAAGAAAAACGCCGCAAGGCAGCGCGCTATACAGTGCATTTGCTGTTTAAGTTTTTCGTTGGCTTGATGGGCGCATTGGGAATCTTTAAATTCACTATTGCTGATCGTACTCAGTTTGCCAATTTAACAGGCAAGTTAATACTTGCTAATCACCCGACCTTGATTGATGTCGTGGTACTTATTTCGCTTATTCCCAATGCAGATTGTGTCGTTAAAGCACATTTATTTAGTAACCCATTTATGCGAGGTGTGATAAAATCCACCGGTTATATAAGCAATGAAAGCCCTGAGGGCTTACTATCGGATTGTGCAGCATCACTTGCTGCGGGAAACAACTTAATCGTGTTTCCTGAGGGCACTCGTACGACACCTGGTCAAGCGTTAAAATTTAAACGAGGTGCGGCAAATATCGCACTGCGCTGTCGTGCTGATATCGTTTCTGTGTTAATTCATGTTGCACCGTCAACGTTAACTAAGTCAGAAATGTGGTACGAAGTGGCACCTACGCAGGCTAAATTTGATCTCGCAATGACGAAACAACAATTGCAATTACCCTGTTTTGAAGCGTCGAAATTGACGCAGCATGCGCGTAGTTTTACGCGCGATATGCAGGCATTTTTTCAAGGAGAATTAGACAGCTATGAGTGATTTAAAAATTAAAATCAAGAAGCTCATTATTGAATCATTAGATTTAGAAGATATTACCGTTGATGACATTAACGACAGCGAACCACTTTTTATTGATGGTTTGGGTCTTGATAGCATTGATGCGCTAGAGCTTGGCTTAGCGATTAAAAAAGAGTTTGATATTAAAATTGACGCAAACTCAGAAGAAACAAAGCAGCATTTTGCATCGGTTGATGCGTTAGCAGCGTTTATTGAACAAAACGCATAACAGCGGGTAGGGTATGAAAACACAACAAGAAATCTTCGCAGTATTAACTGATATCTTGGTGGAAGAATTTGAAATAGATCAAGGCGATATTTCGCTTGAGGCACACCTTTATCAAGATTTAGATCTCGACAGTATTGATGCCGTTGATCTGGTGGTGAAATTGCGTGAAATCACAGGACAAAAGATTGATCCTGAAGCGTTTAAGCAAGTACGCACTGTAGAAGATGTGGTAAACGAAGTAAGCAAGTTGGTTTCAGCGTAAAACACATGATAAAAGCAATACTGAATACAGTATTCATTGTATTATTACTGGCCTACCCAGTGCTTATTTATTTTGGCCTGCAGTATGCGAGTATTTCCAGTATTGCACCTGTTTTACTCATCGCCATTGTTGGTCGCTATGTATTTACACGGGCGGCTAGTAGCACCATGCCATGGCTTCTACCGGCAACGGTATTAGGCAGCGTATGTGTCGCATTGGCGTGGTTACTTGATAACAGCAAGGTAACCTTGTTTTACCCTGTGCTTATTTCAGGCACTATGCTTGTCACGTTTGCGTATTCATTGTTCAAAGGGCCTACGGTGATAGAAACCTTTGCGCTACTCGATGAAAAACGTAAAAGCAAAGACAAGCAAAATGTAACATTACCAGAACATGTTGTTGCCTATACGCGAAATGTCACCAAAGTGTGGTGCGTATTCTTTAGCATTAATATTGCACTTGCATGTTACACCATATACCTTGGAGATATTGCGCTTTGGACGCTATACAACGGATTGATTGCGTACATTTTAATGGGCGTACTAATGGCAGGTGAGTTACTTGTTCGTCATGTTGTAAAGCAGCGTCACGAGTTTGATCATTAAATTAGTATGCATACAACCAGCCCTTCGATTTTAGATAGAGATATCTGTGCTAATGCGGTAACGGCACTTGCCAATCAATTACGCGTGTTTAAACAGCAAACTGGTGCGCAGTCTTTGGTGTTATACCATGCTGCAAGTGATGTGTTTTTGGTACGTTTGCTGGCGGCCGCACATGCAGGTTTTGATGTTATATTTCCAGCCAACGGACAGCCAGAGAATATCCAGATCGCCAGTGAAGATGCCGACTATGTGTTGGTCGATGAATTTAGCGGCGACAAACACCTTTCACTGGATTCCCTTAGTTTTGCTGAATCGTTACAGCAATCTGCCGCTGCGTTAACGCTACCAGAATCTGGAAAACTTACATTTTATACTTCTGGCTCAACAGGTTACGGTAAGCCTGTGGTAAAGTCTTGGCAGCATATTAATGCTGAGCTTACAAATTTGTGCAATACCTTTGTATTTGATTCTGATTGCCAAATTGTTGCGACGGTATCTCATCAGCACATTTATGGTCTGCTATTTAAGTTATTTTGGCCGTTACATGCGAATTACACAGTAAACCTCACATTTGTTGAATTTCCTGAGCAATTACGCGCCTTAGTCGCGACACAGCCTTCGGTTATTATTACTAGTCCCGCATTTATTGACCGTCTTATTCGTGACAATGTATGTGTTTCAGTTAAACACAATATTGCGGGGGTATTTTCATCAGGCGGACCGCTTAGTGATAACAGTGCAGTGACCTTGTTTCAACAATTGGGCGTTGCGGCAACGCAAATATATGGCAGCACTGAAACGGGTGGCATTGCGTATCGCCAAGTCTCTGAGTTTAAAACTGAACCATGGCAGTGCTTTGACGGTATAACGGTATTAAAGCATCAGCAGCAGCTTGCAGTTAAATCGCCTTATTTTGATGATGCAATGTTTGTCACGCAAGATTGTGGTGAGATTTTAGAAGATGGACGCTTTAGTTTGTCAGGTCGCTTGGACCGCACCATTAAACTTGAAGAAAAACGCGTTAATTTAGATGCACTTGAGCGTGTATTAAGCGACGATAATGCGATTACCCAGTGTAAAGTGGTTTTGTTAACGCAAGGATTTCGCCAGCAACTGGGATTAGTTGCACAATTGTCGGCCGCTGGGCTTGGCGAATTGAATAAAAACGGTAAACTAGCGCTCAATAAGCGCTTAAAGCAAGTACTTGCTGGGCAGTTTGAGGCGGTGTGCATGCCACGTAAATTTCGTTATGTGGATGAGTTGCCAGTTAACAGCCAAGGTAAGTACGTATTTGCAGAATTGGAGAAGTTATTTGACTAAGTTACAAGAATCATTACCAGAAGTACGCGCCATTGAAGAGCAAGACGATACGGTAAAACTCACCCTTTGGGTTGACGGTAGTTTAGATTATTTTAACGGTCACTTTCCACAAGCACCGATTTTAGCCGGTGTTGTGCAATTAGATTGGGCAGTAAAATACGCACAGCAACACTTTTCGTTAAGTTCCGCGCTGGTTGATTCTGTTGAAGTATTGAAGTTTCAAGTGGTGATTGTTGCAAATTCAGAGGTTGAGCTTACTCTCATCAAGAAAAACGACAGCAAATTTACCTTTAGCTTTCATTCAGAACATGGTCAGCATTCATCAGGCCGCGTAGTGGTGCACAGCTAACATTATGCACGCGTGTATTGTTATCCCAAATTATAACCATGTTACTGTGATTGAATCGGTTTTAACGGAGCTAAGTGCCCTCGATTTACCGATTATTATGGTTAATGATGGCTCAACAGCGGATGCGGGCGCTGTCATGCGTCAATGCGAATCTCAGTTTCCGCTATTAACCTTGATTGAGCACAGTGAAAATCAGGGCAAAGGTGGCGCTGTTCAAACGGGTTTACTGACAGCCGATAAATTGGGTTATAGCCACGCAATACAAGTTGATGCCGACGGTCAACACGACCTAACCGATATTCAAACCTTAATCTACCTTGGCAAAAAGTATCCCGACAGTGTCATTAGCGGCCAGCCTATTTACGATGAATCTGTACCGAAAGTGCGTTTATACAGTCGTTACATTACTCATTTTTGGGTGTGGATTGAAACTTTATCGTTCAGTATAAAAGATTCAATGTGTGGCTTTCGCTGTTATCCAGTGAAAGAAACTGCAGCGCTGCTGCGTGATAAACAGCTTGGCAAGCGCATGGATTTTGATATTGAAATCATGGTGCGCCTATTCTGGCGTGGTACGCCAAGTCGGTTTATGCCAACGAAAGTTATCTACCCAGAAGGCGGTAGTTCACACTTTCGCGCCTTTGAAGATAACGTGCTAATTAGCTGGATGCATACACGCTTATTCTTCGGTATGTTACCGCGCATACCATTGCTGCTTTGGAGAAAACTGCGTGGCTAAACATTGGTCGACAATGCAAGAGCGCGGTACCTTGCTTGGTATGCGTATTTTACTAGGCTTTTATCGTTTGGTAGGGCGTCGTGTATTGTGGTTAATGTTGTTTCCTGTGGTGTTTTATTTTTACTGCACAGGTAAAACGCAACGTGCGGCGAGCATCGCGTTTTTAAACCAAGTGGCTCAGCATAAAAATCAGCCAGTCAATGCTGGTTTTTGGCATGGGTTAAAACATTTTTGCAAATTTGCTGATTCTGCGTTTGATAAAATTGACGCGTGGCTTGGCAAAATCCCACTCGACGCCATTCAATATCAAAATCATGAAGAATTTGCTGAATTACAAAAAAGTAAGCAAGGGGCCATTTTCATTGGCTCGCACTTAGGTAATTTGGAAGTATGTCGGGCGCTCAGTCAAGGCCGTTACTCAGTAACCATAAACGTTTTAGTGTTTACCCATCATGCAGTTGAATTTAATAAGGTGCTGCAACAAATCAATGCCGATGCCAAAGTAAACCTCATCCAAGTTACGGATATGAGCCCTACCTTGGCGATTTTACTGAAGCAAAAAATTGATGATGGCGAAGTAATAGTGATTGTTGGTGACCGCACTAGCTCAAGCGTCGCTGGCAGGGTAAACTATTGTAATTTCATGGGTAAACCAGCACCGTTTTCGCAAGGGCCATTTATTCTCGCGAGTTTACTCGAATGCCCGGTGTATTATTTATTTTGTTTAAAGGCGCATAACCGCTATTTAGTTATCTTTGAAAAAGTTGCGGATAAGTTAAAATTTAGCCGTAAAACACGACAGCAGGATCTACAAACAACAATTCAGCATTTTTCAGATCGTCTGAGTTTTTTTGCGAGTCAGTATCCTTACCAATGGTTTAATTTTTATGATTTTTGGACTGACGACAGTAAAGTCAGCCGAGATTAGTTCGGAGTAAGAAGTGATTAATCAACAGCAAACAGGGCCACTGACGTTCGGCCAAGGACCGCTTTCAATTGAAGATATTGTCGCGATAGCAAAAGGACACACACAGGCTAAGCTGTCGAATGATACCGGATTTACTCAACGCATTGACGCAGGCGTTGCCTTTTTAGATAAATTACTCGCAGAAGACGGCGTAATTTACGGTGTAACAACCGGATACGGCGATTCCGTAACGCGCGCCGTACCACTATCGCTAGTAAATGAGTTACCACTGCATTTAACGCGTTTTCACGGCTGTGGTTTAGGCGATGTATTTTCGAAAGAGCAGGGCCGCGCAATACTCGCGACCCGATTAAACTCTTTAGCACAAGGTTACTCGGGTGTTAGTTGGGATATGCTGACGCTGTTAAAAGAATACCTAAACCACGATGTTGTGCCTGTTATCCCACAAGAAGGTTCAGTGGGAGCAAGTGGTGATTTAACCCCACTTTCATACGTTGCCGGCGCCTTGGTTGGCGAACGCGATGTGTATTTTAATGGTGAAGTGGCAAATAGTGGCGATGTGATGAAAGCTCTCAACCTAACGCCGCTTACGTTAAGACCTAAAGAAGGCTTGGCGATTATGAACGGTACTGCGGTGATGACAGCACTTGCATGCCTTGCTTACGACCGCGCCGAATACCTTGTCAAACTTGCTACTCGCCTTACGTCACTTGCAAGTTTAGGTTTAATGGGGAATTCACACCATTTCGATGATATTTTATTCTCGGTAAAACCGCATGCAGGTCAACAACAAGTGGCTGCTTGGATCCGTGACGACCTAAATTATCACACTCATCCGCGTAATGCCGACCGTCTACAAGACCGTTATTCTATTCGCTGTGCGCCGCACATTATTGGCGTGCTAGCGGATACGTTACCTTGGTTACGTCAGTTGATTGAAAATGAGCTAAACTCGGCAAACGATAACCCAATTATTGATGGTATTGGTGAACACGTGTTGCACGGTGGTCATTTTTACGGTGGCCATATTGCAATGGCAATGGATACGCTGAAAACGGCGGTTGCTAACTTAGCTGATTTGGCCGACCGTCAAATTGCGTCATTAGTTGATAGTAAGTTTAACAATGGTTTGCCAAGTAACTTATCAAATGGCGATCCAGAGCGTCAGTACATTAATCATGGTTTTAAAGCAGTGCAAATTGGCGCATCTGCATATACTGCTGAGGCGTTAAAACTAACGATGCCGGCAAGTGTATTCTCTCGCTCTACTGAATGTCATAACCAAGATAAAGTGAGCATGGGCACCATTGCAGCGCGTGACGCACTGCGCGTTATTCAGTTAACTGAGCAAGTATTAGCGAGTACGTTGTTAGCGTCAATTCAAGCATTGCGCATTCGTAAAGAGCGTGGCGAAGTTGATGCCGACAGTCTTGCTAATGGATTAACCGAAATGTATCAAGACATTACTGGTTATTTCCCGAATCTTGATGAAGACCGCCCGCTTGAGCGTACCTTGCGTGACACAGTCAATGCAATTCAACAGCAGAAATGGAAGTTATATGAATAGTCGAGATGCGCTATTAACTACGCAGGTTGAAATTGATGTACCGTTTCACGATTGCGACCCAATGCAAGTGGTGTGGCACGGTAACTATGCCCGTTACTTTGAGGTAGCGCGTTGTGAATTGTTACGCTTGTTTGATTACGATTATGATGAAATGGCAGCCTCTGGCTTTATGTGGCCGATCATCGATATGCGTTGTAAATACATTAAACCTGCGCGTTTTCGCCAAGTGATTGTGGTAACAGCGTATTTAAAAGAGTACGAAAACCGCATCAAAATTGATTATGTGATCAGCTGTAAAGAAACGGGCGAAAAGCTTACAAAAGGCTATTCAGTTCAGGTTGCGGTGGGCATTAGTGATGGTGAAATGCAGTATGTGAGTCCGCCAGCACTGATTGAAAAACTATCGAAGGTGTTAGATGCGTAGCGCATTGTTAGTTTGTATTGCGTTTGCGGCATTTTTTTTACACGCAAATACCACGCTTGTTGACGCGTTTAGTGAGCTAAAGCTGGTTAATCAGAGCAAGGTTAGCGGACAATTTGAGCAACACAAAAAAATTAAAGTGTTGAAAAACAGTATTGTTTCCGCTGGTAGCTTTAGTGCCGATCAAAGCGGCTTTGTGTGGCAGCAAAAAATACCGATTGCTTCAACAATTCGCATGGATGAACACGGCATTTACAGCAAAGATCATCGCGGAAATGAAAGCCAAATGACGAATGCTGATCTTTATATTCCGCTGCTACAAGCATTGTTATTGCAAGATCCAGTTAAGTTATCTGACTATTTACAGGTTCAATCGGTGGCAGATACTTGCATAAACTTGTCGGCAAATGAGCCGCTTGACCAAGTGTTTAGTGCGGTAAAACTGTGCGGCACAGGCACCATCTCGAGAATTGTGCTCAGCGAGCAAGCAGGGCATACCACTGAGATCAATTTAACCTATGCTTCGGCTAATTAAGTTGAATTCTCAAAGAATTACTATCGCGCTTGCCTTTGTTGTTATTGCTGCGTTGTTTTGTGCAATTATCGCAAAGCAGTTCACCAGTGGTGACACACAATTTAGCAGTGATATTTTAGCGGTGGTGCCACAATCTGATGTAATTGCGTCTCCTGCGATTACTCACGCGAAGACAATTATACAGCAGCGCTCATCTGGGCAGCTGGTATTTAGTAGTGGCAACAAACACGCGTTACTCGCGTTTAAGCAAAGATTAGCGCAAAATGCAGCGCTGACGTACATCCCGCCACCTGATATTAAGCTCGACGAAGTGGTGGCGTTTTACTCCCGTTATCCCGGCAGTCTAATGTCGAGTAGTTATCCTAGCCAACTGTCAGAGCCCAGTGAATTACTCAACTACACTTTGGCGGAATTAACCAAGCCAGACAGTACCTTAAGCGCAAGCTCATTATCAAGTGACCCAACATTAGCATTGGCAAGTTTTCTAAATGGTGTGTCGCATATGGGCAGTATGGGGCAGCAAGATGGCTTGTTTAAAGTTCAGTTGTCACGGGCGAAACAACAGGTTTTTGCCGTGGATGACGCGCACAAAACCTTTTACCTTGCGCGTTTTATGCTAACTGAAAACGGCGCAGACTTTTCGCAAAGTATCGCATTAACGCAACAAATTACGGATTTAATTAGCCAGTTTGAGACTGAATACAACAGCCGTATTTATTTCTCAGGTTTTGCGTTTCATGGCAGTGAAAATGCACAACAAGCAGAATATGAAATTTCGACATTTGGCATCATTAGCTTAGTTGCTGTGGTGTTGTTAGTAATCGTATTTTTTAGAAATTTAATTGTTATTGGGCTGATGCTGGTGACAATTTTAAACGCCTGCATTTGGGGCATGGCTGCGCTGGTATTGGTTTTCGATAACATTGAATTGATTGGCTTAGTGTTTTCGGTGACCTTAATTGGCGTCGCCATTGATTACTTATTCCATGTGCTGTGCGCCGAAAAAAACACGATTACAACGAGCTTGGTTCTTGGCTTTGTAACAACTGCCGCAGGTTATGCACTTTATAGCTTTTCACCAATGGCCTTATTACAACAAGTCGCGGTGTTTATGATTTTTGGTCTGCTTGGTGCGCTTGTGTTTTCTCTTTTTTGTCAGTATGCGCTTGATCTTAAAATTAAAAAGCCGCGTATTGCTTGGGCGAATGTGTTAATGCGATTAAATCGTGAAAAAGCGAAGTTACTGGCAGTATTAGTTGTATTGTTCTCCCTTGGCTTTTTAGTGAAACCGATTGTGCATCAAGATGACGTTGCTGTTTTGAGTAATACAAGTGAGACACTTAAACATAATGAAATGTTTAACCTTGCTTTACTTGGCCAAAGTAATAAGCACCACTTTTTACTGACTGCTGACTCCATGCAATCGGCGCTTGAAAAACAAGAGACGGTAGTTAAATGGTTGGAAAAAAACGCCAATCAGGTTGAAGTAAACAGTTTGGCAAATTACTTGCCGTCACTAAATGCGCAGCAAACTACCTATACCTTACTACAAAATAAAGTAGTGGCGGGTCACTATACTGAGGTGAGCAGTTCGCTTGGCATTAATGTGGGGGTTGAGCAATATTCGCCATTAACGGTGAGCGAATTTAGACAGTCGCCACTTAAGCAGCTGTTACCGCTTCATTTAGTGTTTGAAGATGCGCACAATGCGGTGCTTTGGTTTAATGTTGACACATTAACGAGTGATACCCTGAATGAATTATTAAACGAACATGGAGATTTCTTGCATTTACTTGATAAACGTCAAGAAATTTCAGATGCATTAGGTCATTATCGCTCTACAGTAATGGGACTTATGGCATTAAGTGCGGTGGTTGCAATGCTCGTTATGGCGCTACGTTTTGACTTGGTCACGGCGTTGTTGTCAGGGCTTATCATTGGCTTAGTGACGCTGTGTGCATTGTTACTCTCGAGTTGGTTACAAGGTGCGGTAAATTTATTTAATTACCTCGCAACAATTTTAATTTTAGCGCTGGCAATTGATTATCTAATTTTTTATCGTAGTAAGGGCTTGTGCCAAAGTAACTTGCAGGCAATAAGTTTATCATTATGTTCATCATGTTTGGTGTTTGGCATATTAATATTGAGTAAAACACCGGCTGTTTTTAGTTTTGGTTTAACCTTAGTTATCGGGTTAGTGAGCCTTTACCTATTGGCTCCCTGTATTGTCAAGGAAAGGAAATGAAGGTAGAAAAAGTTGATGTAGTTGTAATTGGTGCAGGTCCTTCAGGCGCAGTTGCAAGTAGTTTATTAAATAAACAAGGAAAAAAGGTTGTCGTATTAGAGCGTGAAACATTCCCGCGCTTTTCAATTGGCGAGAGCTTATTACCTCAGTGCATGACCTATTTAGCTGAAGCTGGCTTAGTTGATAGTTTAAATTCACAAGCGGATGCACTTGGCTTTCAGTTTAAAAATGGTGCCGCATTTGAAAAATCAGGCGAACACACCTTTTTCGACTTTACCGATAAGTTTACCGAAGGACCAGGTACTACGTTTCAAGTAAAACGTGCAGACTTTGATAAATTACTTGCCGATGGCGCAGCGCAGCAAGGGGTTACAATTCGTTATCGTCATACTGTAATTGAAGTGACTGAACACGCTGATTTTATGCGTTTAATTGTGATTGACCAAAGCGGTGAAACCTATACAGTTGAGGCTAAATTTGTGTTAGACGCGAGCGGCTTTGGCCGAGTGTTACCGCGTTTACTCGATTTAGAAAAACCGTCAAAATTCCCTGTGCGCAGTTCTTATTTCACGCATGTTGAAGACAATATTGATGATGCTAACTTTGATCGCAATAAAATTCTAATTACTGTTCACCCAGAGCATCCAGATGTGTGGTATTGGTTAATTCCATTTTCAGATGGTACGGCAAGTATTGGTGTAGTAATTGAGCCTGAAAAAGTTGTGGCAGCAGAGCGCGAACATCAAGAGATTTTGTTTGATTATATCAATCAAGTACCAAACTTATCTCAACTACTAAAAAGTGCCAAAGCGATTGCACCTGCACGCCAAATTAAAGGCTATTCAGCGGACGTAACACGTTTACATGGCGAGCGCTTTGCGCTGTTAGGCAATGCTGGAGAGTTTCTAGATCCTGTATTTTCAAGTGGTGTAACCATTGCACTTCGCTCTGCGTGTCTAATTGCACCTGTGGTAAATGATTTGCTCGATGGCAAAGAAGTAGATCTTGCTACACAATATGCAGAGCCGCTTAAGCAAGGTGTTGATTGCTTTAAAACCTTTGTTACTGCGTGGTATGACGGTCGTTTCCAAGACGTTATCTTCCATAAAGAGCAAGATCCGCAAATCAGACAAATGGTATGCTCAATTCTTGCTGGTTACGCGTGGGATACAAGTAATCCATACGTTGCGCATAGCGAGCGTCGTTTAGATGTATTAGCGAAGTTATGCAAAGAGTATCAGTAACCTTACTAATACTGTGTTTATTGGTAGTAGGTTGTTCAAGTGCACACCGTATTGATACGGTGTCGCTTGATAGCGCCATTCACTATGAATTACAAGCAGTACCTGAAAATTGGCCAAAAATGTCTGCACTGCAATTGGTCACAGTTACACGGGGTGATAAGCAAAATACCTTGTTGTTACAAAGCGAACGTTCCGAGCAGCAACTCAATTTAGTCGCGCTAACAGCGCAAGGAATAAGTTTATTCTCATTATCGCTGTTCAAAGACGGTAATTATCACGTTGAAAACCATTTACCCGGCATTAATTTGTACCCAAGCCATATGCTAGCCGATATGCAATTGGCAACATGGCCGCTTACAAATGTTAAGCAAGGGCTACTTGGCGCATCCATTTCGCAGCAGCAAGACGCACGCATTATTAGCGACCTAAATGGCGAGGTAATGCGCATTCGCTACACAGACACCACTACGACAATTACCCACATGCGTCGTCACTACACAATCACTATCGAAGAGATAAACTAATATGGCAATCGGCTTAAATGACTTAGGGCTTGTTTGTAGCCTAGGCGACAGTAAGCAAAGTGTGATGGCAGCACTGTCAAACAGTGAACTATCACAGCCGCAATTACTGACCAAATTTGATAAACCGGGCAATGACGGAACTGAATTTTTTGTCGGTGCTGTAAGCGCAACGTTACCAGAAATTTGTGAGCCACAGTTTAATACGCGCAATAATCAATTGTTGTTAACCGCGTTCAAACAAATTGAGCAAACATTTACAGCGCTAACAAAACAATCTGAAAAACAACGTATTGCCATTGTTTTAGGCACCAGCACTAGCGCCATTAGTGAAGGTGAAAGCGCCTATCAGCAATTTACAGATGAGGGTGATTACCCAGCGCATTTTAATTATCGTCAGCAAGAATTACATGCACCGAGTGAATATTTAGCGCATATAACGGGTGCAAGTGGCCCTTGTTACACTATTTCAACGGCATGTAGCTCAAGCGGTAAAGCATTAGTCAGTGCGCGCGGTTTAATTGAATCGGGTATCGCAGATCTGGTGCTTTGTGGCGGCGTAGATAGTTTATGTAAAATGACCTTAAATGGTTTTAAAGCGCTTGAATCGACCGCGGCTGAATACTGTAAACCGTTTCACAGCGAGCGTGATGGTATTAATATTGGCGAGGCGGCGGCACTTTTTGTAATGAGTAAACAGCCTGCTGCTGTGCGTTTATGTGGCGCCGGTGAAAGTTCTGATGCGTATCATGTTTCAGCGCCAGAACCGTCTGGCCGTGGAGCGATCGCAAGTATGACGAAAGCTTTGCAAGACGCTGGCATCGATGCCAAAGAGATTGGTTACATTAATGCTCATGGTACCGGCACACCAAAAAACGATGAAATGGAAGCGAACGCCATTCATTACCTTGGTTTTGATTGTTTAGTGAGTTCAACCAAAGGTTTTACCGGTCATACGCTTGGAGCGGCTGGGGCATTGGAAGCGGGGATCTGCTGGTTATTACTAAGTGATTTCAATAAAGACGAGGTAATTCCTGCCAATTACCGTGTAGCGGAACTTGATGAAAAACTTTCGCCAATTAGACTCGCAGCATCGAATTCTTCTGGTAAAATACGCTTTTGTTTATCCAACTCGTTTGCGTTTGGTGGCAATAATGTGTCACTTGTTTTTGGTAATTAGCGCATCAACGGAAAAACACCGAATTAAAAATGTAACGCTAGGCATCAGTGCTAACACTTAAGTGCCAGCGCTAGTAAACTCGATTAAGTGCTCACGCCCTATTTGGGCGTTGTTTATTTTGCACCCTTAATCCGAAACTTAGGTTAATTCATGACACATTATTCGATTGAAGCGGTGCTACCTCACGCCGACCCAATGATCTTGCTCACGCGCTTGGTGAGCTATGATCAAGACTCTGCAGTTTGCGAGGTCGATATCTCTGCACAATCAGCGTTTTTTAACGAACAAACTCAATCAGTTGCAAGTTACATTGGTACTGAATATATGGCACAATCTATCGCAGCATACGCAGGTGCTTTAGCACTCGATGACAATGCTGCGGTTAAAATTGGATTTTTAATTGGTTCGCGTAAATATAAGACATTTACTCCTGAGTTTACGCTAAGGCAGACGTTAGCTGTTTCGGTTAAAAAACTGTTTCAAGAAGAAACAGGGTTAAGTGTATTTGAATGCCAAATTCTGCATGCAGATACGGTTCTTGCTGAAGCTAAAATCAATGTCTTTCAACCAGATGATCCTGTGCAGTTTTTAAAGGAACAACAATGACAAAACGTGTATTAGTAACTGGCTCAAGTCGCGGAATTGGCAAGGCCATCGCATTAAGATTGGCCGAAGACGGATTCGATATTACGCTTCATTGCCGCAGTGGCATTGACGCGGCAATGCAAGTAAAAGAACAAATAGAAGCACTTGGCCGGCACGTTAGCCTTGTTCAATTTGACGTATGTGACCGTCAAAAAACGCAGCAAGCATTGCTTGCGGATGTCGAAGCCCATGGAGCGTATTATGGCGTTGTCTGCAATGCCGGTGTAACACGCGATACTGCCTTTCCTGCAATGACAGGTGAAGAGTGGGATGAAGTATTAACTACAGGATTAGATGGTTTCTACAACGTAGTGCAACCTTTGGTGATGCCGATGATCCAAACTCGTAAAGGCGGCCGCATTATCACTATGGCGTCGGTATCGGGCATTGCTGGTAACCGTGGGCAGGTTAACTACAGCGCAGCAAAAGCAGGTTTAATTGGTGCAACTAAGGCACTGGCGCTGGAAGTGGCAAAACGTAAAATTACAGTAAATTGCGTCGCACCGGGTTTAGTTGCAACCGATATGGTTGATGATTTACCAGTCGATGAAATTTTAAAAATGGTACCTATGCGCCGTATGGCAGAGCCAAAAGAAGTGGCGGGTACAGTGGCATTTTTAATGTCAGATGACGCTGCCTATATTACGCGTCAGGTTATTTCGGTAAATGGTGGGTTAGTTTAGTGAAACGCGTTGTTGTAACAGGAATGTCTGCGATTACTGCGCTAGGCGATGATTGGCAAACGTTTAAAAGTGCCTTAAAAACAGGTGAAAATGCAGTAGAGACAATGCCAGATTGGACATTTATTAATGGCTTAAATACCAATTTGGGCGCGCCAGTGAAGCATTTTGAAAAGCCTAAGCATTATTCACGCAAAAAGATCCGTTCAATGGGACGGGTATCACTTATGGCAACGCGCGCAACAGAATTAGCTCTCGAACAAGCTGGCCTTTTAGAGCACCCATCGTTAACGAATGGCGATACCGGTATCGCGTACGGCTCATCAATTGGCTCTACTGCGCCGCTTATTCCATTTGGCCGCATGATGGACAGTGGCGAAATGACTGGTGTGACAGCAACGAGTTATATTCAAATGATGGCGCATACCGCGCCAGTTAATGTGGGCGTATTTTTTGGCTTAAAAGGTCGCGTTATTACCACAAGCTCAGCATGTACATCAGGCTCACAAGGTTTGGGCTATGCTTTTGAGGCGATTAAATTTGGTCGTCAAAAGCTAATGGTTGCAGGTGGCGCAGAAGAGCTGTGTGTAACCGAAGCCGCAGTATTCGATACGTTATACGCGACCAGTTGCAAGAATGACACGCCAAAACAAACCCCACGCCCGTTTGATAAAGACCGTGACGGCCTGGTGATTGGTGAAGGTGCATGTACCTTTATTTTAGAAGAGTTAGAACACGCACAAGCGCGAGGCGCACATATTATTGCAGAAATTGTTGGCTTTGGCTGTAATTCAGACGGCCAACATGTAACCCAGCCAACCAGCGAAACCATGCAAGTGGCGATTGAGCAAGCAATTGCCGAGGCGGGTATAGAAAAGTCTCAAATTGGTTATGTGAATGCTCACGGCACATCAACTGACCGTGGTGACATTGCCGAATCTCATGCTACTTTCAATGTGTTAGGTAAGGTGCCGATTAGTTCGTTAAAGAGTTATTTAGGACACACCTTAGGCGCGTGCGGCGCTATTGAAGCGTGGGCGAGTATTCATATGATGCAAGACAATTGGTTTGGTGGCACGACGAACTTAGATAATGTCGACCCAGAATGTGCGCCACTCGATTACTTAAATGTAGAGGGACGTGAAATCAACACCGATTATGTGATGAGTAACAACTTTGCGTTTGGTGGGATCAATACCTCGTTAATCTTTAAACGCTGGTCGTAAATCATGTTGATGCGATGGATTGCACTTAGCCTACTGTTTATCTCAACACACAGTGTTGCCGATGAAGTCACGTTTGGCATTGGCGCATTTTATTCATCGCTCCCGCATTATTTAGGCGCAGAACAAAACGAAAGTTATGTGGTGCCGCTGCCGTACATTCACATAGAGAAAGAACATTATAAAGTAGAGCGCAACGAATTCGAATCATTTTATGAAGTTGCACCTAATCATTTTATTAGTGTCAGTGCAGGTGGTGCGATTGCCGTATCAAGTAAAGATAATCGTGCCCGCGAAGGCATGGACGACCTTGCCTGGGTAGGCGAAATAGGCCCAAGCTATCAATATTTTAGTTTTGGTAATCCTACCTCAGACGACTATCTGTACATTTCACCTTTTGTTCGAAAAGCCTACGCATTTGATGGCGGAGATATTGACGATATTGGCAGTGTGTATGGCGTTATGCTAGAGGCAGGGCAGCAGATTTATCAAGATGGCCAGCACCAAGTAAACCTTACTGGACGTTTTAGTACGCGTTTTGGAAGCCATGCTTACAACAGCTACTTTTATCACGTTGCTGAACAATTTCAAACAATTGACCGTTTGTCTTTCGATGCGGATGCGGGTTATCTTGCATCGGTATTTAGTTTAGGATTAACTTACGATAACGATTGGCTTTGGGCCGGCGGTTTTCTTCGATATTATAATTATTCACACAGTGCAAATCAGCAAAGTCCCCTGTTGCGTGATAATCACAACGTTGCACTTGGTTTTGGCTTTGCATGGAAGTTCTATTCATTAAAAAATTAGGGAGAAGTAATGAAAAAATTAATTCTTGGTGTTTCGCTTGCACTTGCTGCAAGTACTGCAACGGCGCGTGATGATATTGGTCGTTACTCAGTTGAAGAGCTACTAAGCACAGCAAAAGCTGAGCAAGCGCTTGATCCAAATATTAAACTATTTTTTGGTAAGCAAAAAGCGGGCGAAGTAAAGTCAACTTACGGTGAAGTGCAAACCAATAAAAAAACCAATGCGTTCAACAAAAGCGATAAAGAAGCGTGCCAATGGGTAATGCTTAGTGCATTGAAATCATTACAAGAGCGCGCGCGTAGAGAAGGCATGAATGCCGTAATGAACATTAGTTCGTACTATAAAAAACGCGAATTTGTAAGTGATACTGAATTTGAATGTGGCGCAGGTTTTGTAATGGCCGGTGTGACATTAAAAGGTGATTTGGTTAAACTATAAGAGTTCAACCATTCTTTAAAAAAAGCCCGTTTAGGGCTTTTTTAATATTTAAGGCAGCAAAAATGCAAAACCAACCAAATAACCCATTACATGGCTTAACGTTAGAGAAAATTGTGACACAATTGGTCGAAGAGTATGGTTGGGATGGCCTTTACCGCGAGATTAAAATTAACTGTTTTTCAAACGATCCTTCAATTAAATCATCGCTAAAATTTTTACGTCGTACCCAATGGGCGCGTGACAAAGTTGAAGCACTTTACCTTGATACGTTCCGCTAACTGATCTAAACGTCCAGTAACTCACTATAATTAAGTAACAATTTGAGAAATCAGGGAGTGCTTAATTATGAAAAACGAGCTAGACGCCAAACTATTATTGAAAGTATTCGACCTTATCTACCAAAAGGGCGAAGACTTTGAAGACGGTAAACTCTATCAAGGGATCACCGCGTTTTCTGATATTGACGGCTACACCATTTACCTGAAAGGAAATGGTGTATTGCTGCGTTTTGGCTTTCACAACACCTATCATCTTGATTATGAACACAGTAAATTAAAAGACGTGTTTATGAGCAAACTCGAATCTTTGGTTAAAGAAGTCGAATAACGCCTTCCTTTAGTTAGCTAACCTACTTAAATCTAAAAAATATTTATTTGAAAAACGCGATACGCGCGAGGAACTTATGAGACAGATCATTATTTTAATTCTTTTGCTATTAGGTACTGGATGCACAACGCATTATCCAAACCAAGATATTGAAGGAAAACGGTTTCCAAATGTCACAGGCACCAGTTTAGAAAAACAAACCGTTAGTTTACCAGCGCATGTTGCTGGCAAGCCGAGTGTATATTTAATTGGCTATAAACAAGATTCGCAATTTGATATTGATCGCTGGTTAATTGGACTTGATATGAAAGAAGTGGACGTGGTTGCTTTTGAATTACCTACTATTGCAGGCATGTTTCCGCGTATGTTTAGTGCCCAAATTGATGAGGGTATGCGGCGCGGCATTCCAAAAGAGTTATGGGGTGGGGTAATTACAATTTATGAGGACGGTGAGCGTATTCAGGCTTTTACCGGCAATGAAAAACCAAACAACGCAAGGGTTTTGTTGTTAGATGAAAAGGGTAAAATTGTTTATTTTTATGACAGCGGTTTTAGCGTTGCTGCGCTAAATGATTTAATTGCCCGGTTGGCAGAGCTAGGTTAATTTAGGTAAAAGAAAAGGCGCAATGTGCGCCTTTTTACTTTTATGCGTTTAAATATTGCAGGTTACAGCGAGAATGTTCTTGAAATAGAGAACACTAAGCGCTCATCTGCGGTGTCCCAATCAAGGTTTGTGTTTTCCGCCGCAAGCTCTAGGTTAAACCCTTTAAAGCTGGTTTGATAGGCTAATCGATAGTGATGATACGACGAATTATTGCCATCCCATAACCACTTATCGCCATCAAGTGAGTTTGACACATCAAAACTTGCACGTAGCGTATGATTTGGCGCGATTTCATAAGAATGCGCTAGCATCGAAACAGTGTGGCCTGCGCCTGTACCAAAGTAATCCCAGCTGTACCAAAAGTTAAACTCGGTATTACCTAATGCTGATGAATAGCCAAATTTTGCGTAAGCTTCAGGGTAGTTACCATCATCTGAATAACTTGCACCGTGGTAGGTGTAATACGCGATACCATAATCAAGGCTTAGCGCATCGTTAAGGCTGATATAGTGCCCAGCGTAAAAATCCCACTCAATGTTAGTGTCGTCACCAAAATCTACATTTGATGCCCAACTACCCGCGTAAAAGCCATTGTCAAATGATTTGTCGAGACTAACCTGTAGCGCTGGGTCGTTCATGGTTTGGCTAACACCGTTGAAAGTGTAGTCAGATGCCCCAGTTACCGTTGTACTCCAATCGGCATGCGCCACGCTTGTCATTACTGCAACCGGGATTAGTGATAATTTAATTAAATTTTTCATATGATTAGCTTATTGTCTCTATTTTATTAAAATCAATTGCGTTTTCTTTTGGAGAACTTTGAATCGTCTTAACTGTTTTGAATTTATTAACCAAAATAAAACCAAAACCAGCAAAGAAAATCGCAATAACAATGGCACCAACCCATTGGATTTGTAAAAAGTTCAGTTTAAATAATAGTGTTAAAAGTGAAAGTGCAACAATATTTAGCAACAGATAATTGCGCTTACCTAAACGGGCGACGGTTAGGTTAAGGTTATCTGTGTATAAGCGGATCAGTGAGTCTAATGAATTGATCACAAACACAATACCAACAAATACCATTGCAAAATTCACTAGGCCATCGGTTGCAATACCAGCATCATGGTAGTGATACAGCACGGCAAACCAAGCGGCAATTGGAATTGACGGGAAAATCAACATCGCTGCGAGTACTTGGTAGGTTTTAAGTCCACCAACAAAACGAGAGGTGAATTGACCAATCATAATGCTCCACGCAAACCACCAGAATAAATAGAATTCATGATAATCGTTAAGCGGCAATACAAAATGATGAATATTCGCAAAGTAGTCGCCAATTAGTGCTAAGTTATTTGTATAGGCACTCATTTCGCTGTCGCCAAATACAAAGGCGCCAGCCCACATAGCAACAATTAACGCGATAAATACCCAGGTTGTTGTAATACTTAAAAAGCGTACATAACGAATACTGGTGCTTGAATAAGCAGCAAAACAAATTGCCGCAAATACAATTAAGTAAAATGTTGGCACAATTGATTCGCCATCACCTACCGCAGGTAAATACCAAGGCAAGTTACTCAGTAACAAAAAGGCAGTAAACGCACATGTGCCTATAATCACCACGTTGTTAACCAATTTTACCAGCGGAATTTCGAAAAATTTCACTTTAGGTTCAATTACACAGAAATAAAAACAGGTCAAAAAGTAGAAACCCCAAATTAAGAATCCCCAAAAACCAAACTCAATTGCGAGTGGGTTTGTGAAGCCATATTCTGGGCTTGCTTTTATGTCTGCATAACCGGCAAACTCGGTTAGCGGGAACATGATCAGGCCAACGTCGAGGCCAGATGTAAACAGAATTGCAATAAAGGTAAATGTTTTAACTGGGGTCACACCCACTACTTGCATATTGCCCCATTTATATAAAATAAAGGCGATTGAAAGTAAGGTGAACAAAATGCCAGCACTAAGCCATAAGGTCATTGTCACCCTCCCAGTATAAGTAAAAATAGTCCATAGTTTTCCTATTTGTTGTTGTCATAGTTAATTAATAGCGAGTTGCTATTTGTTGAAAATAACGATGAAAGTTGTGATGCTTTCATCGTTATTACCAATTTTTAGCGCTGTTGCTGCTGCCAATCTGGCTTAATGCCAACAGGCACAGCAGTTGAGTTAAGCGCTGGCTTTGCCAAAATGATGTCAGCCGCTTTTTCTGCAACCATAATGGTTGGCGCATTTAAATTGCCGTTCGGTATGGTTGGGAAAATAGAAGAGTCCACTACGCGTAAATTGCTTATTCCGCGCACTTGCGTATTTGAATTTACTACCGCCATATCGTCTTCCCCCATTTTGCATGAGCAACTTGGATGATAAGCACTTTCAACGGCATCACGCACAAAGGCATCAATTTCTTCATCAGTTTGAATTTGTTCGCCAGGTTGAATTTCACCGTCGCGGTAATCATCAAATGCAGGCTGTGCGATAATTTCGCGAGTTAAACGCACGCAAGCGCGGAACCCTTCAATATCGTCGGGGTGCTGTAAGTAATTAAACTGAATCTTTGGCGCAATACTCGGATCAGACGATTGAATCGTCACCGCACCACGACTTTTCGGTTTATTGTGGCCCACATGTACCTGAAAACCATGGCCATCAAATGCCGATTTACCATCGTAACGAATCGCCGCAGGTAAAAAGTGATATTGAATATCTGGCCATTCAACGCCCGCTTTTGAACGAATAAAAGCGCAGGATTCAAAGTGGTTAGTAACTCCAAGACCTGATTTTGCAAACAACCATTGTGCGCCAATTAAACCTTTTGAAATCAGCCCTAACTTGCCATTTAACGTAATTGGCTTTTTACATTTGTACTGAAAATAAAACTCTAGATGATCTTGTAAGTTTTGACCGACACCTGGTAACTCGTGCTGCACTTTTACGCCGGCTTGTTCAAGCACGTCGCGTGGTCCAATGCCCGATAATTGCAAAATATGGGGTGAGCCAATCGGACCGGCGCTTAAAATAACCTCTTTATTAGCAATGGCGCGATGCGCTTTCCCTTTAATGGTGTAGTTCACACCCGTTGCTTTTTTGCCTTCCAAACGTACTTTAGTTACCAGTGCATTGGTTACTATGGTTAAATTCTTGCGGTGCTTTATTGGATCTAAATAAGCGCGACTTGCCGAGCAGCGAATGCCGTTTTTAACGGTCATATGCATTGGGCCAAAACCTTCTTGGTTTTCACCGTTGTAGTCGTGAGTATGGTCATAACCTGCTTGTTTACCCGCTTCGATAAACGCGCGGTACAAAGGGTTAGCCATCTCATTACCGTTATTAACGCCAAGTTCACCATTGCCGCCGCGATAATTATCTTCACCTAAATACCAGCTTTCGGCTTTTTTGAAGTAAGGTAAGCACGCTTGGTAATCCCAGTTTTCTGCGCCGTGTACGGCCCATTCGTCAAAGTCTTTTGCATGACCACGTACGTACACCATGCCATTAATTGACGAAGAGCCACCCAATACCTTGCCGCGCGGGCAGTGCATACTGCGATTATTAAGGTAAGGCTCTTTTTCAGTATGAAATTGCCATGCGTATTTATCGCCATTCATTGGAATTGATAACGCCGTTGGCATTTGAATAAAAATACTTTTATCCGAACCACCGGTTTCCAGTAAAAGTACCGAATGTTCGGGATTTTCAGATAAACGGTTGGCGAGCACACACCCAGCTGAGCCTGCGCCGACAATAATATAATCGTACTGCATAAAATTACTCACTAAAATGGGCTTTCAATTTGGCTCATGCCAACATAAATTGATTTGGTTTGGGTGTAACTGTTCAGTGTTTCAACACCGTTTTCGCGGCCGATACCTGAGCGCTTGTATCCGCCAACGGGCATTTCTGCAGGCGAATTACCGTAGCTGTTTATCCAACAAATACCGGCATTTAATTGATGAATCACGCGGTGAGCACGTTTGATGTTTTGACTAAAGACACCCGCGGCTAAACCAAGTTCTGTATTATTCGCGCGTTTAATCACGTCATCTTCATCGTCAAACGGTAATACACACATCACTGGGCCAAAAATTTCTTCTTTGACTATGGTCATGTCGTCATTGCAATCAACAAAAATAGTTGGCGCAACGAAGTTACCGTTAGGTGCAGATTCTGGCGTTGCCTGATAACCCCCAGTTAAAACCGTGGCACCTTGCTGTTTACCAAGCTCGATATAGTTTAAAACCAAGGCTAAGTGCTTTTTCGAAATTAGCGCGCCTAAATTAACATTTGGATCGAGTGGATCGCCCATTACAATGTTATTTTCGGTGCGGTTTTTTAACTCTTCGATAAACTCATCGTAAACATTTCTTTGAACATAAACACGAGTGCAGTTGGTACACACTTCACCTTGGGTATAGAAGTTACCAAGCATTGCAGCGCTTACCGCTTCGGTGATTTCGGCATCATCGAACACGATTAACGGCGACTTACCACCCAGTTCCATGGTCACTTCTTTTAAGTTGCTGGCCGCACTTTGCATCACTTTTTGGCCTGTGCCCACTTCACCAGTGAACGAGACTTTTTCAATATCTGAGTGTGTTGTTAACCATTGACCAACATCGCCTGCGCCGTGTACCACGTTGAATACACCTGCTGGCATGCCTGCTTCAATAAATATTTTGGCAAGTTCAACCGCGCCGCGAGGTGTTTCTTCAGATGGTTTGAAAATTAAAACGTTACCTGCCGCAAGTGCCGGGCCCGATTTCCAACAGGCAATTTGCAGTGGATAGTTCCACGCACCAATACCAGCGCAAATGCCTAATGGCTCTTTTCGTGTATAGAAAAAGTCATTACCAACCGTTTGCTGTGAACCTAGTTGTGTTGGTGCAAGGCCTGCAAAATATTCAATAACATCGGCACCTGTTTCAATATCCACACAGTCGGCTTCTTGAATTGGCTTACCTGTATCCAGTACTTCAATTTTTGCCAAATCGTCGTTGCGCTCACGCAATAGGGCAACCGCTTTTAATAAAATTCGACTACGTTCAACAGCGCTCATTGCTGACCAAGTTGCAAAGCCCTGTTTGGCACTTTCAATGGCTTGCTCTTTTATAAAGTCGTCTGCGATTTCAGTTTGGTAAATAACCTCGTTTGTAGCGGGATTGATTACATCAAACGACTGACCTGATTTGTTTTCAAGCAGTTCGCCATGAATAAAGTTGAGCAATTTAGGAAGAGACATAATTAATCCTGACACACGGGAATAAGGGAGTTAACGTAGTTTTTAGCAAGCAATTCTGCATTGCTAAATTCGGCTTCGTTTGCTTTGGTTAATACGGCACGTAACCAAAGGCCGTCGATCATCGCTGCGCTAAGGGTTGCAGCTTGTAATGCTTGTTCATAAGGCAATAACGTTTTGAACGAATAAAGTAAATTGCTGTACAGACGTTTTGCGTTGACCGCTTGCAAGCGGTGTAATTGTTCGTCATGCATTGATTCTGCCCAAAAACTCAGCCACGTTTTGGTGACATGCGCCTGCTTTTGTACAACTGAGAAATTTGCTTCAACGATTAACATAAGACGTTGTTGCTGACTTATGTTTTCGTCGATTTTTGAGATTAAGCTGGATTTTAAACTGGTTAGTAAGTAACGCACGGTCGCTTCAATTAACCCATTCTTACTACCAAAGTAGTGACTGATAATGCCCGAGGACAATCCAGCATGTTTGCTAATGGTATTAATCGTTGTTGCTTTTAATCCGAGCTCGGCAACTGAGTTTAATGTGGCGTCAATCAGCTGTTGACGACGTATGGGTTCGTATCCAACTTTAGGCATATTTTTATTAATTGATCGTTCAATAAAAATAAATTTTAATGAACTCTAACTAATATTTCAAATCTAAGGGCGCGTTTACGTTTGTGTTTATGTATGTTTTTGCAATGATATAAAATAGTAAGCTACTGAATTTGTTATTTTAATTTTGTCATTAAAATTATTTAAAAATAATTTGTTTTGTTGTCATATTATTACAATTAAAACTATTTCTACTGTAAGTAAATTGGTGTTCCGAGAAATGCGGGGCAAGTTTTAGCTGGCGTTAATTTAAGAAATGGCTCTCAAAAAGAGGCTGTTTGGTTAATGTAGTTTATGTGGATGCATAGGGTGTTAAGGCAACAATACCAATTCACTTAAATAGCTGATCATCGTAGCGGACGAAGCATCATGCTCACTGCGTTAGAATTTATCAATGTAGAACAAATACATAAGAAAAATTCCGCCTTGTTATCATTTCATTTATTCAGCGCTATCCCTGAGCTCATATTTAACAGAATTGGTATAATAAAAAAGATTAGCAGGAAGTTTTTTGAGATGGGTAAACAGGGTAACTAATTTTTAATTTAGGTACGTTACCCTTATTTAAGTGTTAAGCAATGAGTTGCTTTACTACAGCAAGTTGTTGTTCGCCAGTGGTGGCTTTCGCAAGTTGCGATGCTAATTTGCTGCCATTTATGTCAGACAGTAATTTTGCTAATGCATGTTTGGATAAGGTTACGTCAAAATAATCATTAAGTTCATGACCTCCAAACCAAATTAGTCCGGCTTTTTCCAGCCAATCAATAGCGGCACTAATTTCAATTGCTAAATCAAGCGGCGAATCGCAATGAAATCCACCTTGATTAATTAACATGTGCGCTAACGTGGAGCATGAAATGTCTATTTTGTTGGGAAATGCCGTTTGAGTTTGTGTCATTACATGGCATACCACAGCTTGAAACAAGGACATATTAGGCAGGTTTTTACTGATTGTATCGTTCATATTTTTCTTTAACCACTTGCTGTTGCGGCACTTTTTACTATTCTTAAAATATACATTTTTTAAGTATCATACACTAATAATAATGCCAATATTGCCTTTTCGTTGTGTAACACTGCTGCCGTTTGCGCTTATGCTAAGTGTGTCTGAACATGCTTTTAGTGCAACAAATTCCGATCTCTTCGCGCTCGATTTGCATCAGCTGAGTGAAATTGAAGTCACCATTGCCAGTAATACGCTGGAAACAAAAGAAACGGTTCCCTCTACCATTACGGTGTTTGATGAAAAGCAGCTCACAGCCTTAGGTGTAAACAATGCGTTTGACGTATTGAACTACGTACCGGGTATGCAAATGGCGCGCGGCGATTGGGTAGGTGCTGTGCCAAAAGAGCATGCTAGAGGGGTAAGGTTAGACAATGGCTATTTGTTAATTTTACTTGATGGCGTGCGTTTAAACGAAACATCGTTTGGTAAAGCCACGGTTTATACTCCCTATATTGCCGCATCTGTGCTTGAAAAAGTTGAAATCATTCGAGGTCCTGGTTCGGCCCTTTACGGCAGCAATGCGTTTTTAGGTGTAGTTAATTTTATTACTAAAAAAGCACATAAAAGGTTTGAAATTGCGATTGGCGACCACGGTTATAAAGCGCTCAGTGGCAGTTATGCAAATACACAGGAGCAAATGAGTTTCAGTGCGAATGTCTCGTTACAACATAGTGATGGGCAATCATACCACGTAGGGGAGCAATTAACGGTTAACGACCCTTTAAAGCATGTATTTGTGAACGCCCATTTGGACTACCAAAATAGTGAATTGCGTTTTCATTTTATTGAAAATCAACTGGATGAGTTTATAAACCTCGGTGGTTTTAGTAAACAAAATGTACATACCAGTCAGTCTGCCAGCATTAGTTTGCAGCATCAATTATGGCAAAATGATCATCATGAAATTGACGTGTTGGCAAGCTACGCTAATTTTCAAATCGATTCTTCTGGCATGGTGTTACCAACGGCAGCGGGTATTGTAAGTAATGATTTTCTCACTGGGCCAAACTGGCGAACGCAGTGGAGTAAGTTAAAGTTTACCCATAATTACAAGCTATCAAGCGATAAGCAATTAAACTCTGGTTTCGAATACCGCCATGCCAGTCAATATCAAGCGGGTGTTACGACCAACTTTTATGATTTTGATAGTCAGTTAATCATTCCAAACGATGCGTTTTATTTAGGCGGATTACAACGGATTGAGAACATTCCTGAATTTGCAGCGCTACGTGCTTCGCATGATTTTTATGGCGCATATAGCCAATTAAAGTGGCAGTTAAATCCAAGCTGGTTGTTTTTTATTGGTGCGCGATACGATGACATAAGAGATCTAGATAGTAAATTATCACCGCGTTTTTCAGCGATTTGGCATGCATTTGATAATCAAACTATTAAGCTTCAATACGGCGAGTCATTCAGAACCCCGGTTAATAATGAGCTTTACTCAAGCGACAGTGTTACCAAAGGCAATCCTAACTTAACGTCTGAATACGTTAAAACAACCGAGCTAGCGTGGCTTTATAATGGCAAAAGCGCATCACTTGAAGCTGTGCTATTTAACAATCAATTAAGAGACTTTATTAATCTAGTACCAACTGCCGGAACCAGTTTTTTTACCTTTGAAAATAGTGTTAATGAGAATATGTCTGGGGTGGAATTATCCGCTAAAAAGCTCTATCACAAGCTACAAATAACCGCTAACTACACGCAGTTATTTGACGACCCAATAAATCAAAGCTTTAAGCGTTTTGCTAATTTACAGTTGAGTTATCCAACCGACTTTATCGATTTTCATATCAACGCCTTGTGGCGTGACAAAATTGAAGCTGAGCGCAGTGATGAATTTCGCTATTATCAACCGAGTTACACGCTAGTAAACATAAAGTTAGCGCGTAGTTTTGAACAGCATACATTGTCACTAACAGGTGAAAACCTATTTGATAAAGACTATAGCATTTTTGATCCGCGAGTTTGGAATGGCGCGGTGCCAGGAAAAGGCCGGCAACTGGTGTTAAGTTACGAATATGCCTTTAACTAACACAAACGATTAGGTTTAGTTATCAGCGCGTCCTAATCAGGCATTGCTTCAATGCTGACAATCGCAGAACGATTTAAGGTAATCTTGTAGCGTTTAGCTGTTTTTGTACCATTTGCCGAGTAGGTAACCACTAAGTTTATCTGATAACGCCTTTCTACCGATTGACCCGATACTTTGCTGCCATCCAAACTGTAGAGTTTGCCAGCGCCTTTTTTTAAGTATCTGACAAACGGGGTTAAGTTAAAAAACACTTGCTGCTGAATTTCTTCATAACCTGGTAAAAACGCTTTAGCAATCACTTTACTATCACAGCGGTAATGAATTAAATGTGCCGCTTGCTTGTTTTGCTGACGTCTTTTTTTAAATAAATTCTCGACATCATCGGGTAGTGCTTTTCGACGAATATGTTCAAGCCATACAGTTTGAGTATGAATGGTTTTGTCATCCGCACTGCTTTTAAATATATGACGCCATTTGGGGCGCCCTTGCCTTATTTTACGCCAAATTACGCGGGTTAAATCTTCTTTAAATGTTTCACGTAGACCATAAATAACCCCCAACATGGCAATCAGCGCTAATGTAACTTCTTGGAAGTTTGAACGCGCATTAAGAACTAAAAACATCACAAACGCCATCATAACCGCTGTGACGGTGCCACGGACTAAACGCTGCAAGTTTAAGTTAAGGTTTTTGGTTTCTTTACTAAACACCACACCATATTCGATTAGCCTTTGCAGTAAGCGCATTTTGTTGGTGATGCGATTGGGATCCTCTAGGGTTTGTTTAGAATTGTACTCACGCTCTTCACGGTAGGCGCTTTCACTGCGACAAAAATCACGTAATGCCTCACGCGCTTTTGCAAACTCACTGCTTTTTGGACCTTTTGACAACAGCTTTAAAAACATTTGTTCACAGTGCCAACTTAAGTAGTTATCGGCGTTGTCGAAATATGACTTTAGCTTTTTGTCGGGCGGTGTGTAGCGGCGCAATTTCTTCAATAACACGCCTGCTTGTTCAACCAATTCAGTGGCTGCGGGATAAAACACCTCGGCATCTTTTATTTTTTGTGTATGTTTAATATCTGCCTCAAGCGCCAAGCGAATTTGGTAAGAGTAAAGGTTTAAATTCAATCGGTAATCAGATTTTTCACCTTTTGACTGACTGATAAAGCGGCTACGTACTAAAGGTAAATGTAATTGCTCAGAATAATAGGCACTGTGGCTTTTCACATGGGCGTGAAAATAGTCTTCTTCGTTTAAGGTACTGGTGTTGATGCCCATTTCTACGGGCAAAGAAAAATACAGATCGAGGCGCTGTGTTTCTTTGGGAAGTAATAAATAGCTTAACTTAATTGATAAGCTTTCATCTTGAGCGAGTTTTACGTCTCTGTCGATATTGAGCACTCCTTTTCTGCTTTAGTTATCGCTATTAAGCATAGCATAAATCTACTTTAATAACATGATGTTAAATTATAAAGCGCGTTTAAACCCGTCAATATGCAGTCTATCTTAGGCATGTTGCAAAAATGAATTGAGTTGCTACATTGCCTAAGCAACCAATAAAAATGGACCCTTTTTTATGAGTAAAATAATAAAAACTACGCTGTTAGCAGGATTAGTTAGTTTAAGCGTAGGCCCAGCAATTGCCAGTGACAATGCAACTTGGCAATATGAAGATGTGTTTAACATTGAATATGCAGCTTCACCTCAAGTTAGCCCAAGTGGTGACAGTATTGTTTATGAGCGTCGCAGCATGGACATTATGAGTGACAGTACACGCATCAACTTGTGGCAGTATAATCTCAGCAGCAATGCCCATACGCCGTTGCTTTCAGGTAAGGCACAGTATCGCATGGCACGTTTTTCATCGGACGGAAAAAAGCTGGCGTATATTTCAAATGAAGAGGGCGATAATCAGCTTTATGTGCGTTGGTTGCAAAGTGGCGACACGGCTCGCGTAACGAATGTGGAACATGGCGTAAGTAGTATAAGTTGGTCACCAAATGGTCAATGGATCGCGTTTTCTATGTTTAAACCACAAGAAGCGAAAGTTATTTTTAGCGAAATGCCAAAGAAACCAAAAGGGGCTAATTGGGCTGGTACTGCAAAGTATATTGATCAGATGAGTTATCGTAGCGACGGACGTGGGTTTTTACCCTATGGCTATCGCCATATTTATGTTGTACCAGCAGAGGGCGGCACGCCTCGTCAAATCACTACAGGCGATTTTCACCATGGCGGCAATATTGCGTGGAGCCAAGATGGTGAGCAGATATTTATCAGCGGCGACCGCCACCCTGATTGGCAAGATAGACCACGTGAGTCAGACATTTATCAAATTAATGTTGCTACGGGCGAAACCACTAATGTGACCAAACGCGAAGGCCCTGATG
The DNA here is from genome assembly GCF_021654175.1 of Pseudoalteromonas sp. MMG024. NCBI lineage: Bacteria > Pseudomonadati > Pseudomonadota > Gammaproteobacteria > Alteromonadales > Pseudoalteromonadaceae > Pseudoalteromonas > Pseudoalteromonas sp. MMG024. The sequence goes on along the minus strand of NZ_JAKFZO010000003.1, from coordinate 94,883 downwards.
CTGCGCCAGTGATGTCGCCAAATGGTAAAAAGATTGCGTATTTGCGTTTTGATGATAAAAAGCTATCGAGCCAAAACAACGACATTTTTATCATGAACAATGACGGTACTGATGTTAAAAATTTAACTGCGAAACTCGATAGACCAATAGGCAACCCTAAGTGGGATACAAAAGGCCGTGGTCTTTACTTTAGCTATGACGATTATGGCCAAAAATACGTAGGCTACGTAAACCTGAAAGGAAAAATCACAGAAAAAATAACCAAACTGGGTGGCCAGTCTTTAGGGCGTCCGTATACCTCGGGTGAATTTGCGGTAGTAGATACGAATGAACTGGTTGTGACATTAGCCAATGCCAGTCGACCTGCCGATCTTGCGATGGTTAAAAAGGGAAAAACGCGTAAAGTTACCTCATTAAATGAAGATTTACTCGGCCATAAAACAACTGCGGAAATGGGGGAGATCACGGTTAAATCAACGGTTGATGGTCGTGATATTCAAGCTTGGTATGCACTGCCACCTAATTTTGATAAAAATAAAAAGTATCCGTTGATTTTAGAAATTCACGGTGGTCCACATACTGCTTATGGTCCAAATTTTAGTACCGAAGTGCAGTTAATGGCTGCAAAAGGCTATGTTGTCGTGTGGGCGAATCCGCGCGGCAGTACGTCTTATGGTGAAGATTTCGCGAATCTTATCCACCACAATTACCCTTCGCAAGATTACAACGATTTAATGGATGTTGTTGATGGCATGGTTGCGAAACCGTATGTTGATAGCAATAACTTGTTTGTAACGGGTGGCTCTGGTGGTGGTGTTTTAACTGCTTGGATTGTGGGTAAAACTGACCGCTTTAAGGCCGCTGTGGTGGCAAAGCCTGTCATTAACTGGTTGAGCTTTGCTCTGACCGCTGACGGTTACTCGTATTTTACAAAATACTGGATGCCAGGCATGCCATGGGATCATGTTGAGCATTTATGGGCTCGTTCGCCACTTTCGCTGGTGGGCAATGTTACCACACCAACTATGTTATTAACTGGCGAAGAAGATGTGCGTACGCCGATGAGTGAAACTGAGCAATATTATCAAGCATTACAACTGCGTAAAGTGGATTCGGCAATGGTGCGTATTCCTAAAGCAAGTCATGGTATTGCGGCAAGACCAAGTAACTTGATCCAGAAAGTTGGTAATATAATGGCGTGGTTTGAAAAATATCGCACCCAATAAAGTCTGTTTTAGATAATAAAAAGCCCCGAAATATCGGGGCTTTTTATTGACTAATTAACTGGGGTTAACACACTAAATTTGTTTATTAGCAAGTGTTTGAATACGCGTTTCGGCGCCTGATACAACATCGTTGATGATTTGCTCTACCGACTTAACCTCGTGAATAACCCCTTGCGATTGACCTATAAATTGCACACCGTTGTCTAAATCGCCATCGATGGTTGCAGCTTCAAGTTTTTCGGTAGCGGCACCAAATAATGACAACATTTTTATTTTATCAAACTGTGCTATTAAGCCGACAAGCAGTTTCCACACCGGCATATCGACCATTTTTGCTGCTTTAAATGACTTAATGGTGGCGATTAAAAAATTCATTGGCTTTTTAGTAGCTTTTTGTGCTGCCGGTGTTTTCATTACGCGCGCATAAAGACCATCAAAATTCTTGGAATAAATAGTATCTGCGACGCGTTTTTCTATCACCGCATTCTTAACATTTTGGTGCACTGGGCTCTCAAGGCTGGTTGCAAAACGAGAGCCCATTGCGACAGCGTCTGCGCCAAGGGCGAGAGCTGCCACTAAACCTCGACTGTCGGCAAAACCACCTGCGGCGATTACAGGAATATCCACAATATCGACGATATTGGGTACTAAACATAGCGATGTAACTTCGCCGCCATGAGCGGCTGCTTCATGTCCGGTCACTAGTAGTGCGTCGACCCCTGATTTTTGTGCGGCAAGGGCGTGTTTTTCTGTCACCACTGTGGCGATTACTTTACCGCCATATTGCTTAGCGCCTTCAACAAGCCAATCACCTTTACCAAGTGAAAAGTTAATCACAGGTACCTGTAGCTCGAGTGCGATTTTGGCGTTTTGTTTCGCGCCAGGCATCATTAACGTAATGCCAATGCCAAATGGCTTATCGGTAAGCGAGCGGATTGTTGCAATTGCATCTCGGGTTTGTTGTTGGCTAAGTGGACCTGACGCCAAAATACCTAAACCGCCTGCATTACAAACGGCCGCGACTAACTCTGGTGTTGAAATCCAGCTCATGCCGGGTAATACGATAGGGTGTTCAATGCCAAAAAGTTCGGTAATGCGTGTTTGCATAGGTATTGCCTGTTTAACTGGTCAGATGTGTTAGAGTTTACAAACTATTAACCCAAGATGGAATAGCTTTCGGCAATAAAAAGGCCTGCAATTGCAGGCCTTTGATAGTCTGACGTAACGAGTGCTATTTACACACACCTCTTGCATTGGTGATACGGAAGCGAAGCTGCGTATCATTATAGTCGCCATCACCACCGGTATCGTCACAGTTTATGTAACCTGTGTTATTGCTACCTAAAATAGTCTTACAGCTACCATACTTCCAAGTACGGTTATTTTCTTTAAATTGGTAAGAAATAGAGAAGGTGTTACCACCGGTTAATGTTGCCTGTTCTACCCAGTTACTGGTGTTGCTTGGCTGAATCCACGACGTTATAGCGCTGCCATTAGAAAGCACTTTATACGCTTGTTGATAATCGGCACTACGTTTGTGGGCAAATGCAATACGGGTACCTGGTGCAAAAGTTAAACCATTGCCAGATTCTGTAATACATTGGGCTAATGCTTTAGTTACATTGATATTTACCTGGCTTGAAGCGGTGCCACTTTTGCCATCACTAATACCGTATGTAACGACCACTAGACCTTCGTAATTTTCAGGTGCTTGATAACGTACTGTACCGTTACTGTTAATTGTTGCAATACCGTGGCTGGCACTAACATTTGTTACGGTTAGGGTATCGCCATCAGGGTCGTTGTCGTTACCAAGTACATTAATTGACGATAAGCGCTCACCTTGCGTTACCGATGCTGAATCTGGGTTCGCAATGGGTGCTTGGTTAGTTGAAAGTACAGTCACTTCAAGTACCGCTTGTGCTGTACCGTTGGTTTTACCATCGCTCACGGTGTAAGTAATACGTGCTTTACCAACCCAGTTTGTAGGGGGAGTAAAGGTAACGGTGTTATCACTGTTTACTTGTGCTACGCCAACGTTTGCTACAGCGTTTGTAACGCTAAGGGTATCGGAGTCTTGGTCGCTATCGTTTGCAAGTACATTGAAGCGTGTTAGCGACGTATCTTGATCAATTGTTGCAACATCGTTATTTGCTGATGGTGCGTTGTTTTGTTTAACACGTACATCTACTAAAGCACTGTCAGTTAAACCTTCAGGATCTTTGATGGTGTATGTAATCCAATCTTGACCATGGAAGCCAACATCTGGTGTGTAGGTCAGGTTTTGGTTGCTATCAATTACCACGGTACCGTGATTAGCAACCGCAGAAATCAGCATTAAATCATCACCGTTAAGATCTGAGTCGTTCCAAAGTACATCAACATTGTAAAGTGGCGTGTCTTGGAATGCTTGAATGCCATCATCTACAGCCACAGGCGGTTGATTTACCGAGTTTACAACCACAGTAATCGAGCCGGTTACTGAACCACCGTTACCATCTGACACTGTGACATCAATTTTCGCAGTGCCAACAAAGTCTTTGGTTGGCGTAAAGTAAATAATGCCATTGCCATCTACTGAAACGATACCGTCATCAGTTGATACTGAAACCGGTTTAGCGTTGTCGCCATCTTTATCTTCAATTTTATCGAGAATATTAATCGCGTTATTTTTTGAGTTTTCATCAACGGCAACTGATGCTGGTTGCATGGTAGGCGCATCGTTAACAGGCATTACGTCAATTGTAATGTAGCCAGTCGATTGATTTTCGCCATCAGTGATGGTGTACTCAATGCCGACTTCACCATTAAAATCAGCATCTGGTTTGTAATTTATAAGATTACCGTTAACCGTCACTTTGCCTTTTGCAGTTGTTGCCGATACCAATGAAATTGAGTGACCGTCTGGGTCTTCATCATTTTTCAGTGCATCAAAGCCAGTAATTGATTCATCTTCATTGATTGAAAGGTAATCACTACGTGTAATTGGCGCATCATCAAGTGCTTTTACGGTTACTTTTACAAGACCTTCTGCTGTGCCACCTTTACCATCTTCAACTTGGTAAGTGATGGTATCGTCACCGTAGTAATTTAGGTTTGGTGTATAACGCAAGCTACCGTCTGATTTTACCTCTACGCTACCGTTTAACGCGGTAGCCGATACTGCTTTTGCAGGATCTTCATCAACATCTGAAATATGTTGAGTTAAATCAACGACATTATTTTTAGAGTCTTCATCAACTTCAATGATTTTTTCAGTTGTGGTTGGGTCGTCGTTTACCGCATTTACCGTAACAATAACTACTGCACTGTCGCTTAATTCACCATCGTTAATGGTGTAGCGAATTGTATCTTTACCGAAGAAGTTGTCGTTTGGCTGGTAACTTAGCGTGCCATTAGCGTTGATAGTAACAACACCGTGGTCAGACTCAGCTTGAGTTACTGTTAATGTATCGTTGTCAGGATCACTATCGTTTGCTAGCACATCAATGACATCGATTTTCTGGTCTTCATCGGTTTGTGCTTCATCGTTATTTGCGTTTGGTGCATCCGTTTCACCAGTTACCAGTACATTGATAATACCTACTACCGAACCACCATTACCATCGACTACCGTGTAGCTAATCTGATCGCTACCAGCATAATTTTCTTTTGGTGAATAGCTTAATGTGCCATCTGGGTTAACGCTTACTTCACCGTGGTTAGCTGTGGCATTCGTTACCGTTAAAGTATCACCATCTACATCATCGGTATAAGGGCTGGTATCAACAATCTCGTTTTCGCTGTCTTCTGCAACCGTTAGCGAAGCAGTCTCTGCGGTAGGTAGATCATTAACTGGTGTCACTGTAACGGCAATCTTTGCGTTTAATTCGGTTTCACCATCACTTACCACGAAAAGAATTTCATCGTCACCAAAGTAATTTTCATTTGGTTTGTAAGTGAACTGTCCGTTACCGGCATCAATTAACTGGCCGTTTGTTGCAACTGGGTTGCCAATAATTGAAAGTGCTTCACCTTCTGGATCAGTTACGCCTTCTAGCAAGTTAATATTGGTAATCTCAACATCTTCTTTTGTTGTAAGCGTGCGCTCTGTTTGACGCGGTTCATCATTTACAGCCGCAATTTCAACGGTAACTTGGCTTGTCGCTACGCCACCTCGACCGTCGCTAATGCTATAAATGATAATATCTTTACCATTGTAATCAGCGTTTGGTTGATAGTTGATACTGTTGTCATCGTTTACAGTCACTACGCCGTGTAATGATGTAGGCGTACCTAAAATAGCCAGCGGATCGAAGTTTGGATCTTCGTCGTTTGCGATAACCGCAATTGATTCAGCGAGCTCATCTTCGTTGATTTCAAGGGTATCTGGGTTTGCGATTGGCTCGGCATTGTCATCGTCATTAATAAATACATTGCCAACCACGTTATCTACCACTAACGCAAAGCTTTCAGATTGCTCAAATTCGTCATTCGTAAGTGTTGCTACTTTAACAAGTACAGTATCTGTGTTTTCAGGTAACGTAATATCTTGTGTTGAAGCAAGTAAAACGGTTTGCCAGCTCTGGCCTAAGTCAAAGCTGACCTCTACGGTTGTGTCGTAGTCTTCTTGTGCAAGCGCATTACCGTCAACTAACTGGAACGGGAAGCTAATTTCGCGTTCTACTTTGCTATCTAACGTAACCTCAAATGTGGTTGTAGCGCCTTCTGACACAGGATCTGGCATTGCTATAACCGACATCACTTGTGGTTTTGGTGCTGTGCCGTCTGTTACTGATACTGCTTTTGCGTGTTTGCTGGTTTCTTCAAACCATGCCGATAGCTCATAAGCTTCATTTTCTTCAACGCTATCATCAACTAAAGACGTTACTTTAATTAATACATTTTGAATTTCAGCTGGTACGTTAACCGATTTATTTTCAACCAGCGACATTTCTTGCCAGGTAACGCCGTTATCAAGTGAAACGTATCCTGAATTTAAGAAGTCGTCATTGGTGGTATCATTTAAACCAATCACATTGAAGCTGAGTGATTGCGATTTCTCTAACTTACGGTCAAACACAACATTGAAAGTGACTTCTTCACCTTCCATCATTGGGTTTTTGTCAGTGCTGATAAAATCAATTACCGCATTTTTAGGTGTCGCATCAATAAGTAATACTGGCGCTTCAATTAAATCGAGTTGCTCTTGCTGAGTCCATGCATGTAATTGCAGGGTTTCAATTTCTTCGTCTGCGTGTTGATCTTTAATAATCGATACGCGAACAAGGAATTCTTGCGTATCTTTCTCAAGCAAGAATGAATTTGCTGCGCTAAGGTCGATTGTCTGCCAGAAAGCGCCATCGTCAAATGAGAACTCGGCTTGAGGATCAAAATCGTCATTTGCTTTTGCATCGTCTGACTTTAGTTCTACAAACACGTTTTGTGTCGTGACTACTTGTTTATCTAAACTTAACTCAAATACTGCGTAGTTGCCTTCAGAAACTTCATACTCTCGCGGTGCGTTTTCGATTAAGCGTGCCGGTATAGAATTTGGGTCGTCTAAAATTTCTGCTTCAGCACTAACATTTGCAACCTGTAATTTGTAGCTTTCCGTATCTTCCGCTTCTTCATCTGTTAACGTAACAATTTTCACTAGAAAATGATTTATGCCTTCAGGCATTGTCACTTCTGAGGTAGTGTTTAAGTTGGCTTTAATCCAGTTTGCGCCATTATCGCTGCTATATTCAATTTCAGATGAATAATCTCGTTCTTTTACAGCGGTTACATCTTCTAATGAAAGTGAAAAAGGTGTTACTGCATTTGTAACGTCAGTTAAGAATACGGTAAATGTATGTTCCTTACCTTCTTTTACTTTTTTAGTTTCTACGATTACATCTGCTACTTCAGGAGCTGGGGTCGTGTTTTGATTTTCAATGATTAAACTTTCAGCTTTACGGTCGATACCGTCGTCTTTACCCCAAGCTGCAAGCACTAGCTGTTCTTGTTGTTCGTCAAGAGTGTCGTTAGCAGTTGTCACTTTTACATCAAAACAACGCAATCCTTGTGGTACTGCAACCGTGGCAGTATTGGATAGATCAATTTGTGTATTAAATGTGATACCTTGATCGAAGCTGATATATGCAACTGGGTCAATGTCGGCAAGCACTGCAGTGTCAGGGTTTACTTCTAAATAATAGTCTTGTGTTTGTGTAGTGGTACCGTCTAGGCACACATTGAATAGTGCTGAGTTACCTTCAGATACTTTAAATGGCGTTGCCGTAATGCTACTTACTTCAGGGAAGTCATCGCTATTTTCGGTGCGATCTGAAATGGTAACTGTTGTTGTTTGTGTATCCGTGCCACCGCTAATTAAGTAGGCAGCTAGATTGAAATCTTCGCTGTTTTCTACTTCATCGTCGCGCAAAGTATGTACGCGAACATCCACATATTCAGTGCCTTCAGGAATAAGAGGGCGTTGTTTTGATGATAAATCGTATTCCATTGGCCACGTAATGCCGCCATCAAGCGAGATTTCTGCATTTGGATTGTAATCTCGTTGCGCGGTTGCTGCGCCATCATTTAAACGCAAACGCAGTTTTGCATCATCATTAAGTGGTTGATTAAACTGAACTCTAAAGGTTACAAATTCACCTTCTTCTACATTACTATCGAGCGCAAAAACCGAATGCACCGCGTCTTTTACTAAATCAAGATCTGCGTCTTCGTCATGAATGCGGATAATTTCAAATTCATGATCAGATTGGTCAGCACGGTGCCATGCATTAAGCTTTAATGCCTCAAAACCTTCGTCAATATCATCTTCATAAGATTCAAATTGGATATCAACATAGCGACCACCTGGTGGTACCAAAATTTCTTTGCGCGAAGATAAGTCAACGTTTTGTACAAAGGTTTCACCACGGTCGAATGAAATATTTGCGTTGGCTGAAAAGTCATCGCCCATCGTTGCCGAAAGTGCATCAAGCTCAAGGTTTAGTAACGTTGGTAGTACTAAATCTTTATTGAACTTCAAACGGAATTTAATGGTACGGCCTTCTTCAACAAGGTCATCAGTATGACGTGAATAAACAGCGTTGACGCGAAGATCACCTTGGTTACTTGATGGGTCGAGAATATCTTGATTAAGTGTTAGGCGATCCGACAGTGTATCTCTGTGCCATGCTTCGAGTGTGAAGTATTCTGTATCTTCATCTTTGCCGTCATCATTTAAATCAAGCAAAATATCGATATGACGACCACCTGGCGGTACTGAGATATTTTGTGGGCTCGCTAAATCCACTAAATACGGATAGCTTTCGCCACGGTTAAATGAAATAAACGCTGTGGTATTAAAATCTTGCCCTTTTTGTGCGGTACCGCTGCTTAATTTTAAGTTTAAATCTTTGTCATCATCGAGGATTTTGTTGAATTTCACGCGGATGTGCGCTTCATCACCTTCTTCAGGGCTTTTATCTAGGCTGTAAATTGCACTGATTTTATAGTAGCTGTCTTCACCACCAGAATGGTCTGAACCATCGCTGCCACAGTTAGCCGATGCTAAATCGGTAAAACGGTGAGCACTGGTTGATAAATAGCTGAGTGATGATTTACCCATGTCGTAAGCGAAAAATTCAGAGCCACCTAAATTATCCTGACGTGAAAAAATTAGTTCGCCTACCTGGTTTTTAGCGGCCCCTGTCGCTAATGCTAGGTTATGCTGGTTAACAATCTCAACGGTTAACGCTGTTGTATCAACGCGATACAAACTGTTTTTACTGACCAAATATAAGTTGTCGCCAATAAAGGTTAAATCACCCCAGTTTTTATCTTGTTCATTGCGAAAGCCTGTAAGCTCTCCATAAATTGCGACATAGCCTGTCGTTGGATCTATGGTAAATAAGGTATCGTCGTGTGCGGCCCACAGTAAATTTTGGCTCGGATCGCTTACCAAGCGGTAAGTGAATTTAGTTTTACCAACCTGATGATGTGAACCCGAGTTAATATCATAATATGCAAGATAACTGTGGCCATTATTTTGTGGAACTGAAACATAATATAAACGCTGTGACGTTTTATCGAGTGCGATTGCGGCAGAATCATAAAGTGCGATTGAGTTTGACAGGCTTTGACCTGTGTATTCATCTAGCTTATGAATAACACCTTGGCCTGCATCACTGGCAATACCATAAATCGGGCTGTGGCATTGTGAATAGGCCGAAAAACCTGACGTAGCAAGGGCTGCACATACAAGGGTTCTGACAGCGTTTAGTTTCATAGGGGGCTCCAACTGGCTAACAGAGTAAAATATAAAGAAATTTTTTCCGAGATTTTACGTTAAGTTGAAACGTAATGAAAATGTTTGTCGTAAAAAATGATTAGAAAAATATTACACTCTATAACAGAAAAAATTTCTCTAAGTTCTTTAGATACTTAAAACCAAAGCCAGTAAGCTTAGGGGGAGCAGGGCAGGCGTGTACATAATGATGTGTCGACTTTAGCTATAGCAAAAATGTAAATAATTAAATACAGAAACCTTAATTTCTATATGGATATTTTTAATCCCTAATTTATTGATTAGTTGAATGCTATCTAGCAAGTAGGGGAATACTAGGGTCTGTTGATCTTTGCTGTTCTATTTTTGTTCTGTTTGAGCGTGCTTTTATCGCGGCGCTCGATGTGTGGCCTAGTAATTTAAGCGAATATCGAGCAACAATGAGAAAAGTGCGCTCAAAAGAACCGTTCGGCAGCGCTTGATTGGCTTTTCTACTGTGTTATCGGCTGGCTCACATAGAATAACTATGCCACGCAGCCTCTGCCTTGTATAAAACCCAATCAAACTGCTGCAAAAACGAACTTGAAAGGTCAACAGACCCTAGGTGTTTTACGAAGGTAGATTGATTGTTTTAAACGTAATTCGTCACGTTGCTAAAAGTACAGATGTTTGCGTTTTAGCGAGTAAGTAGCGCTTGATGCGCTACTTATTGCGTTTTTTCCAACCATTAAAGCGTGCATGAACGCCGCGAGTAAGTGAGGTAAAATAGTCTTCTAGCACGTCTACACCGTATAAAATAACGACCACTAAAATACTCAATTTAATTGCACCTAGTTCGCCCGAAATATCAATCGCAACGCCTATTGCGGCGAGTACCCAAATAGTTGCAGCTGAGGTAACTCCAACAACAATACCGTCTTTGGCAAGCATAACACCGGCACCTAAAAAGCCAACGCCAGTGACAACTTGTCCGATGATACGCGATGTATCAGTGACATCATTATTCAGTGAGTTTGACGCGGCAATAAACATGTAAGTACCAAGCACAATAAGGGCTGATGTTCGAATCCCCACAGGCTTGCCGCGTAGTTGACGTTCTAAGCCAATAATAAAGCCGCAACAAATTGCAGCGCCAATTTTTGTCCATTGAAATAGGCTTATTGATAAATAACTAATAATATCCAATTGTTATCCGTATTAATTACGTATTCGCATCAGTTGGATGCTGTGGTTTAGGGTCAATTAATGTTTCATCGAGCAGACGAGTGATCAGCAGCTGATCGACTCGAATGCCATCGATATCTACCGCTTCAAATTTATAACCTGCATGAGTAACAAAATCTGCGCGCTTTGGAATGCGCTTCATCATGTAAATAATAAACCCAGCAGTTGTTTCGTACTGACTTTCATCAGGGAATTCATCAATTTCAAGCAACTTGATTAAATCAACTATGGGCGTTGCACCATCAACAAGCCACGAATTCGCGTCGCGTTTAACAATTTGCTCTTCACCATCAAATTGCACTAAATCCCCCATAAAACAACTCATTAAATCCTTAATGGTGACAACACCAACAATTAGCGCGTATTCATTTACCACTACAGCAAATTGTGTCGATGCCGATTTAAACGCATTTAGTGCCTCTGATAGCGTTAAGGTTTCGGGTAAGTAAACAACCTCTTTAGTTAAAATATCGGGATTAAGGTGTGCTTTACCCGTTTCAAGAATTTGTTTAAGGATTACTTTAGATTCAATTGTGCCAACAAGCTTATCTAACTGACCATCACATACTAAAAATTGATTGTGCGGATGAGCTAATATCTTGCTGCAAATACGCTCGCTATCTTCGTTAATATCAAAAAATACAATTGATTCGCGCGTCGTCATAACCGTTGGCAAAGTGCGTGCTTCTAATTCAAACACATTGCCAATTAAACGATACTCTTGCTGTTGCAATGAACCATCTTGTGCACCAGCTTCCATTACCGCCACAATGTCTTCAGTCGTAACGATTTCTTCTCGCTGCGTCGGTAGCTTAAAAATCCGCAGCACAATATTGCTAATGCCATTAAATAAAATCACAAAAGGTGTTAGTGCAAGCGTTAACCAATTCATTAGGTTAACCACTCGTAACGCAACCGTTTCAGGCATAATCATGGCAATGCGTTTAGGCAATAGATCAGCAAACAAAATAAACAGCGATGTAATAATCAAAAACGACAGTAAAAAGCTAATTTGTCCCCCTAAATCACCGGTATACACTAGACTAACAAGCTCTGATGTATAGGGTGTTAAGGCTTGCTCGCCAATTATCCCGCCAAGAATGGCAATCGCGTTTAACGCGATTTGGATCATCGCAAAAAATCCGCCGGGCTGTTCTTGCAACTTAAGCACTGCATTAGCATTTTTACTGCCTTCGTCAGCCATAACACGTAACTTAATTTTACGGGCGGCAGCAATAGCTATCTCCGACATAGCGAACAACGCGCCGAACAGAATAAGCAAACTAATACCCAATAAATCACTCATTTCATTCTCCAAACTAGATGTGAGCATAATTGACCAATTCGCGTTACGAGTTAATTTTGGCACAGTCCGGTGGAGAAGCAGCAATCAAGTATTAGTTGCTGCATTTTCACGCCTTGGGTGACGCTTTTAGTGCTTTCAGCAGTGTTTTTAGGCTTAAAAACATGCGAATTGGAATTTACCTGAAAGGTGGTAAAAGCGCGCAATTATTATGCAAAACAAAGCGCGCTGCAATCTATTTTTTAATAATTAAATTTTCATTAAAAAACAAAGTTTTAAGAGTGTTTTTGCGAGGTGCTATTAAAAACTTTTCCCGCAATAAGTCCGGCAATAAAACCAAAGAAATGACTGCTCCAACTCACACCAGGAATAAATTGCGTAAGAGAATAAATTACACCGGCGTATAAAAAACAGATTATAATGGCGAGGATCAGATTAAAAATATTTCGGCTAAATATGGCATTGCTTAGAATATACGCAATAAGGCCAAATACCATGGTACTTGCACCGGCGTGATACCCGTCAAAGGCAAATACCCATACTGCGCTACCAGCAACAATTGCAATAAATAAGTACACTAATAAAAAGCGCTTTAATCCTTGTTGTAATGTAATAAACGCAAGCACTGCGAGCGGAGCCGCGTTTGATAATAAATGTTGCCAGCTGTGATGGATCCACGGCGCAAAGATAATTCCTGCTAACCCGTTTAGTGTTCTGGGGTAGATACCTAAACCCGATACCGCGCCTTGGCTAATGGCATTTACGAGTTGCACACTGAACAAAATAGCAAGTAGTGCAAAAATAATTCTTATAGGCTGCTTTATATGCATGATACGTTTTATGCGTAGTTATTTACGTTGCTTGATTTGTAGTTACTCACTCTATCGTTTTCAATGGTATTGGCAACCACTAATTCTGAATGTTGGCTAAATGTTGCTTTGCCATTTGCTTTTTTAAATGGCGCTTTTGCGCCTTTTGCACGTGTTTATATATCCACTTGGTTAATTTGGTCATTAATTCAGGGGGAAAATCATGCCCCATGCCATTGATGGATTTCAATTTTGAACGTTTAATTGCTTGCGCCGTTTGATAGCCCGCTTTAATAGGAATAACCGGGTCGTGCTCACCGTGAATAACAAGTGTAGGCACTTTAATCGCAGCTAATAAGTGTTTTCGATTTTGGCTTGCCGCAATCGCTGCAAGTTGCCGTTTTATGCCATTGGGGTTAAGGCTACGTTCTACATTCTGTTTGGCTTGTTGATACAGCGCTTGCTCATTTTGCGGGAAATTAGGACTGCCGATCAGCTGATTTAACTTTACCGTGTAGTTTATAAATGCATCTTTACATACGCTTTTGGGTTGATGTTTAGTGAGTGTAAACAATACCTTTAAGCCTTGTTTAGAAAGGGGAATATTGTAAGACGAAGACATAATAGAGGTTAGGCTGAGCACTTTCTTTTTATGCTTAGCTGCAACAATTTGCCCAATCATGCCGCCCATGGATGCGCCAATTACATGGGCTTTTTTAATTTTAAGTGCTTTCATCAGCCCAACCACATCACATGCCATATCATCAAGCGTATAGGGGGCTAAAGCTCCTTTATTAAAGGGCTTTGTTAGCCAAATCTTTAGCAGATTAGGGTTGCCACATTGATCAAAATGACTTGAAAGCCCCACATCGCGATTATCAAATCGGATCACCCGTAGCCCTTTTTGTGCTAATCCGTAATAGAATGGGTCTGGCCAAACCGTCATTTGTGCACCTAAACCCATAATGAGAATAACTGCGGGATGTGTTGGGTCGCCGTAGTCTTCATAGTGGAGGCGCACGCCATTTTTTAGTCGTACACTCGGCATAAGTTACCGCTAATTTGGCAATATAACTGTAAAGTAACAAAGCTAGTTTTCAGATAAATGACAACGCGATATCACGCTAGGCGCTAGCAATTGGTTATGTTTTATATTGATTTTAAAGTGTTTTATTTTACACTAAGCTTAAGTTTACGAAGGCGCAGGTCTGGGCATGCAATACAGAATACTATTAATTGGGTTGTTGTTAAGTGTTGCAAGTTGTAAATCGACCGTCGATGTAAAATCGCCCAAAGCACTGGAGAAACTCTCTAAGCAAATTGAACAAAACCCCCATGATATTGTTGCAATCGCCAAAGGTGTTGAACAATCAACAGCCGCTATAAAAACGGATACGCGTCGAATAAGACAACTTTTTGATGAGCTAGACTCTATCATTAAACGTATTTGGGGCAATAAACACAGTTCGCTGCCAAGTAACAAACGCTATGTAAAGTATTCAAACAATTATCAAGCGCGCGCTATTGTCGATTTTGAAAAAGGCACAGTAAAAGTAGAAACCATAGCTACAAAAAAGGTAGCTTCAAAACTGGCACAGGCAGTGTTTGAAACACTACTAACAACTGATGATCCGTCAACGACCGATATATTTTCAAGTAATGCACCCAATCTAAGTGGTGAGCCATTTTTGTATCCGCAAGTTCGCGACCATGACGGAGAATTAGTACGTTTTGAATGGCGCGCCAGGCGTTACGCAAATTATCTTGTGGATCACTATACAAAGATAGAGCACGACGATAACCGTCAGTTTAGTTCTGTGAGCTTTAAGCTCGTTAACGAACATCAGCATTTGCGTCATTTAAAGTACAGCAATGCTGTGTTAGCTGCAGCTAAACGTTATAATATTAATGCTGCGCTCATTTATGCGGTGATTGAAACTGAGAGCGCGTTTAATCCGTATGCGGTAAGTCGCTCTAATGCGTATGGTTTAATGCAAATAATGCCTGCAACTGCAGGGCGAGACGTATTCAAACTTGAAAAAGGAAAAACTGGGCAACCAAGCAAAGCGCAGCTTATGCAGCCAAACTATAATATTGATATTGGCACCGCTTACTTAAAGATTTTAAACACCCGTTACCTAAAAGGTGTGGAAAACAAAAGAAGTCGTGAATATACGGTTATTTCAGCCTATAACGGTGGTGCGGGCAATGTGTTAAAAACCTATCACAGCAATCGCGATACCGCGGTTAAATTGATTAATCGACAAAACCCAGGTGCGGTGTATCAACGTTTGCGCCATCACCACCCTCGTCAAGAGTCCCGCAGATACCTAGAGAAAGTAACAAACGCAAAACAGAAATATCACTAATTGCGGTTTGATAATGATAATAAGGTGCCTGCGCTGATAAACACAGAGCCGGTTAATCTGTTAAAAAGACGCATTCTGTTATTGTGATACAACCAATTTGACGATTTAACGCCGAGCAATACGTAAAACATTAACCAGCTTAATTCTAACAACATAAAGGTAATGGCGAAGGTACTGTACTGACTAAGCAAAGAGCCATTTGGATTGATGAATTGTGGAAACAAGGCTGTGAAAAAGACAATTGCTTTAGGGTTACTGGCACCGACAATAAAGCCCTGAAAAAAGTTATCTGTTAGCAACCGTTTATTTGATGAATTGACTTCTACTTTTGCTAAATTATCCGCTTTTGAGCGAAATGACTGAACTCCCAAATAAACTAAATATGCAGAACCTAAGTATTTTACTAGTGTAAACGCAAGCTCTGATGTTGCGATAAGCACGCCTAATCCGGTAAATGAAAGCGTAAGAATAAGTGTAATAGCAATTAAACTGCCAAGTGCAGCAATAAAACCGCCGAGCGTGCCGGAACTTACCGCGCGTGTCATACAAAATAACGCGCTTGGCCCCGGTGATGCGGTTAGCACTAACACTGACAAAAAGTACATAACCCACGTATTTATATCCATTGTTATCCCTAAGCGGTTTTTGTTTAAGTTAACAGGTAATTTGCGGTGCGGTAATTAAAAACTTTGCAGTATTTAAATTTTTCAACTTTAACAATTTGAATTATTTAAAAACGGCCTTACTAAAAGAATATGGATATACGTAGCGTACACATAATAAAAACACTCTTACTGCTGTTAGTTGTAATATCAGCGCTGCTCCCATTTAATCTAACCCGCACGTTAATCTCAGAGCGGCCTCAACCAGCGATAAATGCAGCCGCGTCAAAGTTGGTTTCACACAATAAATACATTCGTAAAAACACAGCTTATGCTTTCACTACCAAACTTGTATTTAAAAGGTTGTTACAACTCGTTGCAGCACGTTACGATTATTTGCCGCCTTTTATTAGCTTTTTAAAGCGCGATACCTACCTATTTAACAAATCTTATAGCCATATATAACGGGTCCTTTGTCAATAAACATTAATATTTAAAAGGAAACGTTATGACACAAGCAGTCACACTTTTTGTGCTGGTTTTTGTTTGGGCATTTTTTATTTTATTGTTATGGAAAATGGTTGGTTGGGCGAAAAAACGCAAAACCGGCGCGTATGTTTTTGGGGCATTAGTTCATATGGTGTTACCTGACCCAAAAATTGAGCAAACCGTTGCCATTGTAAAGCAGCAAAAAGAACAAAAAACCGAAGCAAGTGACGAGCAAAGCGACAAATAATGTAAGCCAGCATTTGCTGGCTTTTTTGCGGAAATACAAAATAATTCTTCGTTAAACGTGTATTCGGTTTTATAACTCGTTTGCCTACCCAATTAAATGTTCGTTTTTACAATGCATAAGCGCTATTCTTGTATAAAGAGTGTGAAGTTAATAACTTACTTCAAGTAATAAAATGTAGCTGTTGTTTAAACTATGATTGAACCTGTTTATAGCGTGTCACTTAAACATAATCTTGTGGTCGTTAAGATTGCAGGTGATTGGGATATTCAAGCTGATATTGGTTATTTAACTCTGCTTGATGAAACCATTTCGCTGGTTAAAAATGCTCCTTGGGCGCTCTTTGCCGATTTACGTGGATGGCGAGTATCTGAAGAGGTTATTAACTATAAACATAACAAAACTATTCAACTTACAAGAAATAATCAAATAGCGGAGTGTTGGCTGGTTGATAGCGAAGAGCAAGGTCAACATATTCAACATCATATCGAAAATACAAATATTCCGTTTCTTAAAGTCACCACAGAACAAGAAGCAGAAAACTGGCTTTCGCAGTATGACTGCAACATCTAATCTACGTAGCAATCTAAACTATGTTCAATGGGTTTTGGGTGTATTCCAAACTCAAGAAATGTCACGTTTTATTAAAGCCGATTTTCGACGAAGCTGATTATGTTCTTTTGAAAAATTTCCTTACTTAATACGTTTCTACATATCACTAAATTTTGTGTACAGTAACTTAATCTCTAATTCAAAGGTTACGTTTATAAAGAATGGTCAAGAAAACTTTAATAAATAAGGCAACACGCTAGTGTATACCGAACGGCGTACACGCTGGTTTTTTCGTGTGTTTAGTATCGCAACTGCACTTGGGCTGATAACCATGCTAGATGGTGATTACTCCTATCGTATTCAGGGTAACCAAGTGATAGTCAATGCGACTGATCAGCCTTTTAAATTTTACACAAGCGCTATTATTGACGGGCTTTTGTGTGTTGTTTCAACGTGGATAGGGTTCTTTAGTAAAGATAGACCGACTATAGGCAAGCGCTAATGGGTTATTACATGCTTTTTGTTAGTGTGGTGTGTTTGTGTATGGCAGCTTGGTTACTTGTAAGGCGCATACGGTTTCGTTCAAAAGCCAACATTTATAAAGGTGTCGTAATCGATTTGGTAATCAGAAATCATGATGGCGTATCTAACGGTGCACGCAATAAGTATTTGTTAATTGAATACTTCGATAATTACGAAAGAAGAGAATTCTTATGTGAAGATGCGGTGATTGCAGCTTTTTATCATATAAACGATAACGTTGAAGTGTTGGTAGGTGAAGAAGGAAAACATCCACGTGTACGCATCAATAACGTATTTTCACTTGCTGTGCCTTCTATCGTGCTCATTATTATTGGGTTAGGTAGCTTACTTGGCGCAAATTCAATTTTTGGTTGGTGGAGGTAAAGCTTAAAGGTTGTGTTAATTGCTGCTATCGCTTTTATCGATAGGGTATAAAAACTAGTCTGTTAAATGGAACTTGGATTTAATTTACAACCACTCATTACGTTTTGGTGTATTTTTAATCAAATTGTTACTCCTTTGTCACTTCAAAATCACTTAATAGTAATACGTTAGCTTTAAAGTTTAATTGGTCTAGACCAAGTTAAAAAATTAATCTAACAGGAATTACTATGAAAACAAAAAACATGTCGTGCAGTTACCCAATAAAGCAAATCGCGAAAGTGTCGTTGTTGATTGCTGGTGTGGCAATGTCTACCTCTGTCTTAGCGAAAACACATTCATTGCTGATAGCCGTTGATGGGTTACGTGGCGACGGTATTGAAAATGCGCATACTCCTAATCTTGATAACTTGATTAGTGGAAATTGGGCGAATGGCTATAACACCGCATTTGCACATTATGCGCAAACTATGAAGGACGCAGCGCCAAACAGTGGTCCTAATCATGTGGGTATTATGACAGGGGTTACATCAAGTAAAAGTGGTGTTACAGGTAATAATGATGTGGCGGGGGGCAATTATGCAGCGTATCCTCATTATTTGACCTTATTAGAGCAAGCAAACCCATCACTAAACACTGCCTATTTGGTGACATGGAGCACCGATATGCAAATTACCAATAGCGCAGACGTAAAAATAGATGCAGATGATGCAACGAATACACAAAATGCGATTGATATCATAAATGGCACCTTTACAGCGTCGAATTGGCAGCACGGGACTAATGTTGATGCATTATTTCTATTTCTCGATGACGTAGACGGTGCAGGGCATGCATGTTGTTTTGCACCGTCAGATGACGGTTATATTAATGAAATAAACGATGTTGATAGTCAAATTGGTCGCATATTGGCTGCAATTAAAAGTCGTCCTAACTTTGACAGTGAAGATTGGCAAATTGTTCTGACATCTGATCACGGTGGACGTGGTTCATCGCACGGTATTCATGCAGCAGATAACTATACTATTCCATTTTTAGTGTCATCTAAAACCGCTAAACAAGGGTATTTAGCGGGCGTTCCTCATAATTATGACGCAGCTCCTACAGTACTTGCCCATCATGGCTTAGCTGTGCCTGCAAATATGGATGGTGTTGTGCAGGGGAACTTAGTGCGTGTTGTTAACGATAATGGCATAAAGCAAGACCTTAAAACCTATTTACCATTTGATGGCAATTATCTTGATGCATCAGGCAATGCGCTTCACGCTCAAGTAGGCGGGGGCACACCAAATGTGCAAGCAGGTGGTAAGTTTGGTCAATATGTAAAGTTAAACGACGACCAAGAATACCTGACACTAGGAAAACCAACAGGACTGGATTTTGGCACAGATACAAACTTTACCTTGATGACCTGGTTTAGAGTGAGTGGCGACCAAGCCGGTGACCCTGTGATTGTTGGTAATAAAAATTGGGTAAGTGGGGCAAATCGCGGCACATTATTACTTGCTAACGAAGGTAATGGCGATGACTTTGGCATTAATTTAGCGTCATCAGGTGCCAACAGAAAAGACATCGATCCAATCGATTACAGCTTTAATGGCTGGTGGTTACTGGTTGCAACGTTTGACCGTAATGGTGTTGCCACTATGTACGCAGGAAGTCCAACGGGTGAACTTAATATTATCGCTGGTGATATTGCTAATGTGGGTGATATTAATTCAGAGCTTAACTGGAATATTGGGCAAGATGGTACCGGTAATTATACTTATAACTTAAAAGCCGATTTGGATGATTTTGCCGTGTGGCGCCGTGCGCTAAGTCTTGATGAAGTGCGCACTATTTATAACAAAGGGCAAGGTACTGAATTAAACACCTTACTAAACAATGTGCAAAATCGGTATTTAACCCAGCAATCAAACATTCAAGTTGGTCAAGATTTGTCTTTGGTGATCACAACCGAAGTTAACGGCGAAACGTGTGGTTTGGAATGGGATAACAACCGCTTTTTTAATGAGCGTAATGCGAAATGGGATTGTATCGGCAATGCCGATCCAATGACCTTCACAGTTACTGGCATCACTAATGATGGCAATAAATTAATTGCGGATGGTTATTTAGTCGCCAATGGTAATAAAGGCGCGTTTGAATGGGACTCGTCTAAGCATGCTAATGAACGCAATGCAAAATTTGATGAAAACTCATCGGGCGACTTAATCTCAATTTGGCTGGTGAATGATAGTAATCAAACACGTATTGTCACCGAAGCAAGCGGCCAAATGTGTGGCTTGGAGTGGGATGCATCTAAACTCAGTAATGAGCGAAATGCCAAGTGGGATTGCACACCAAATATGGACACATTTCGTATTGAATTACTCTAGCGCGTGTTGTTATTTACGGTTTGAATTATGTTCAAATTGAAACTGTTTTGATAGCGGCGTCGTTTTTTAGGCTTTTTGGTTTGAGTCAAAAAGCGACAATAAAGCGCTGCAGAAATAAGCAGCAACGGTCATCACGTTCTATAACACTAACCCATTACCGCTTTGGTGGTGGGTTATGTCTTTTATCTCTTTAAATTATTACGCACTATTGATATTGTAAGCCGTGTTGTAGTCATTGATATACAGGGTGTTTTAATTATGGCTGTTCATTACGTTTATTTACACAATGGTTTGAATTAGAAAAGAAAATCACCGTATTATTGGCACCTATTTTATTTAAAAGGACTTTCTTTTGAACAAGTTGATTGTCATAAGCACGGTGGTATCAAGTATTGTGCTTGCAGGGTGTGAATCGACGCCTGAAGTGAAACCGCGCATGGCGCGATTTAATAGCCCCGAAGTTAATAGCCAACCTTTTCATTTTAACATTACCGCGGGCTCTGATAGCTCAAACCAAATTGCCATAAATAAAAATAAAAAGAGCGAGCGAGATAATACACTGCGTTTCTCAGCAGCGATGACACTAGGGAAAGGTTTAGAAGCACGTTTTGTTGATAACGGAGAAAATCAAGTTAGCTTAAAATACCAAATGCTAGGCGCACCGCTTGAAGAGAAAAAAGCGGGTAACGTGTCGTTAGCTGGCAGCCTTGGTTATATTTGGGATAAACGCAGCGAAAGTGCTACAAAGCAGTACAATGATTGGTCAATGGAACACAAAACTTACGATTTGTCGCTGATTGCAGGGTATCGCTTAAATCGCCAAGCCTTGTTGTACGGTAGTGTGTTTTATCAAAATGGTGATGTAGAGGGTAAATATTATCTAATTGAACACTATAATGTGGAGCAAAATAAAACCATTAATGAGGGCTGTGGCTGGGATAAAACCTGTGTAGGGTCTTATTTTTCAGACAAAGGTAATGCGTATGGCTTAAGTTTGGCGTTAGAGTATGAATTGTTAACTTGGCTCGCAGTCACCGGAGAAATTGTGCATCATCGTGCCGATTGGTTTGAACGCACTAATAATGAGACTGGTGCTCATTTAAATGTAGAGTTTAGGTTTTAAAAAGGCTGCATCTGCAGCCTTTTGTACATGATTAGTCCTGAAAGTAGCTTTCTAAATCGTCTGAGCCACCAATGTGCTTACCACCAATAAAGACTTGTGGCACGGTTTCTCGCCCCGACATAGCTTTTAAGCTTGTTAACGTTGCGTCTTTACCCAATACAATTTCTTCATAATTAAAGCCATGCTTATCGAGCAAGCGTTTTGCATTTTGGCAATATGGGCAATTAGGTTTCGTAAATAATGCAACAGGCTTTGGTTTAACCGCATTAGGGTTAATATAATCAAGCATGGTATCGGCGTCTGATACTTCAAACGGGTCGCCGTCTACCTCTGGTTCAATAAACATTTTTTCAATTACGCCATCTTTTACCAGCATTGAGTAGCGCCAACTGCGCTTGCCAAAGCCTATCGCGCTTTTGTCAACAAGCATACCCATGCCGTGGGTAAATTCACCTGTACCATCTGGAATTAAGCGAATATTGTCAGCTTCTTGGTCATTTGCCCATGCTGACATAACAAAACTATCGTTAACCGATACACATAAAATATCGTCTACGCCATTCGCTTTAAAGGTGTTGGCAAGTTCGTTAAAGCGTGGCAAATGGGTTGATGAACAGGTTGGTGTAAATGCGCCTGGTAGTGAAAATACCACCACTGTTTTGCCTTTAAATAAGTCATCTGTTGTTACTGTTTGCCATTCGTTGTTAGCAAAAATTGGTAAAGTGACTTGTGGTACTGATTGTCCTGAAATATCTTTCAACATGGTACGCCCTTCTAAATATCTGTATTTTTTAATTGGGTTTAGTATGCCAATTAACTAACCTAAGCTCTAATGGATTAAATGGGTGTAATTAATCTATTAAATCGATGGTTTGATTTTAATTTACCTTAGTTAAAACCTTAACGACGCTAATTCTAGCTAAACACCACATGATTCATAACAGCGATTGATGTAAGCCACTAAGTTAGGCTTTTGCTCAATCGCTGCTTTTATTGACGTTTCAAGTTTTCCATTTAATAGATTGGTCAATGTTGCATAGGCTGCGCAGTCATATTGGGTCATGTAATCAGATACAAAATACGGTTTTTCTCCCAATAAGTTAGCCAAATGCGCTACTGCTTCAATTGCAAAATCATATATTTGCGTTCTTGAATGCCGCCCAAGTCCTTGCGCATAAATGCTTTTAATTAAGTTCTTTCTTACTAAATTTGGTACAAAGAGTTTGAGAATTCCGGGCATTTCTGAAAATAACTCGGCTTTAGTCGTCGGCCAAAACGCGTCATCAACCCAGCGGCTGTAAACTAAGCACCAATACAACTTCTCTTCAACTAATTCTTTAATCAAATAACCGAGGGCATGCTGCTCGTCGCTCAATGAAGCATCAAGTTGCGCGGTTTGATCTAATTGTGCGAGAATAATATTTGAATCGGCAACTAATTCATTGTTTATCAATGCCACGGGAAACTTCTTTTTTGGCATTTTTTCTGAATCAATACGATATTTGACTTGGTATTCTATCTTGGCCAATTTGCAGTAGGCTTCAAGCTTAAGCGCAAATGGGCTTGCGTTGGTAAGGCCAAAAGCGGGTGGAAATTCGTAGAGTGTTATCATAATTACTGTCTTTGTTTTTTTGGGGTCTGTAGATCTTTGCTGTTCTACTTTTGTTTTTTTTGAGCGTGCTTTTATCGCGGTGCTCGATGTGTGGCCTAGCAATCTAAGCGAATGAGAAAGTGCGCTCAAAAGAACCGTTCGGCAACGCTTGATTGGGTTTTCTACTGTGTTATCGGCTGACTCACATAGAATAACTATGCCACGCAGCCTCTGCCTTGTATAAAACCCAATCAAACTGCTGCAAAAACGAACTTGAAAGATCAACAGACCCTAATAATAACGATTTGTTTGTCAGGGAGTATCAGTAGTGATGTTTATGTATATTTAATTACAAGACTAACTGATAACGCTTCAAAAATCTTTAAAACCATGATTGAATTAAGCAAAAAAGCAAACACTACTTATGTCTGACATTATTTTACTGATTGAAAATAACGCACAAATTGCTTTAAGCCTGATTATTGTGCTGATTTTTATTATTCTTTTTAAACAGCATCAACAAAAGGAGAATGCGGTTACGAATAATATAGCAGGGCATGCACACCTAAAATTATTCGAAATAACGGCTAACCAACTACTGGTATTTCAAACGTTATTGGGCGAAATGATTTTTCGTCATAAATCCGAAATCGCTGAGCAGTTAGATGCAGCATCAAAAGCCTTTTTAGAAGATACAAACGCAGCGATAGAGCTAAATAATCCAAATAAAGAGCTTCAGCTCAAAAAAGAATTTCAGGCACTTATCAGCAATACTCGGCAGACGGTGCAAGATGATCAATTAAAAATAAGCTTGGCGGTAAAACAAATAGAAATGCTGGCGTCAAATGATCTCACTTTGTGTGTGCTTAATATTCAAAGTAAGGTGGCTGCAATGTTGTTGCATACAGATGCATACCTGAATCATTTATCGAACATAGCCGAAAGCCCGTTTGATTCGCGTTTGCAAACAAAGTTAGCGCTAAGTGATGATGACCAAACTGTGCTTTTAGCATTAATTGATGAATTAAATGCACAGTTTAAGCAAGAGAAAAAACGTCTGCTAGCGAGTAAGTAAAGAATATGGGGCTACCCTGTGTTTTGTAAACGACGTAATTAAAATAACTCGAAAAAACAGCCCGCACTAAATTGTACATTCAAGGTTTAAAGTAAAGACTTAAACCACAAGGTCAATTTGTTGTAATAAACCGACTTGCCCTTTACTACTCAAATAAAATCCCGACTGACGGACGGCGCCTTTGAGTTCTCCGTCGTTACGAATATTAAGCGGCGTTTGGGCGTGTTGTAGCCCTATGGCACCAATATTTGCTTCACTTAGTGATATAAGTTTGTCTTCATTCTCACTTTTAACCCATACATGTAGCGACTGAAAAATACTGTCGTTTTCATCAATAAAGCCGTTTGTGTCTTCATCGTATTGGCTAAGGTCGTTAAAGCCATTACCACTCAGTGCACCAAAAAGCTCGTTACCGTTATCAATTTTGCCATTGTTGTTTCGATCAAGTGCTAAATAGCCAAACCCTTTGTCAAGATGTGCAATTTTATCTTGTTCACCATCAGCGTCGATATCAAAACCGTGTTCACTGGTACTTAACGAAACCGGCTTATTGGTAAAACTAATCACGAGAGGGTCTTTCATATTTATGGTTTCAATTGACCGTTGATACTCGGTATGAGTTTGCTCAAACGCCAACTTGAACTCAAATCTAATCTCCCGACCACTTTCAAGCTTGAGCTCTCCCGCAAGTTTTAGGTCGTTACTTTGATGTTCATGGTTAAGTCGTTCAACAATAACTTCGATAGGGCCATCGGGTTGACTCGTGTCTGCTTCTATTGGTTGGCTTGCGTCAGGCTGTTCCATTTCGTTTTTGTCAAACCAATCAATTTCTTTGCCGGTAAGCTCTTGAATAAGTAATTTTAGAATATGAATTTTAGCATCGTCTTCGAGTGAAATATCCTCTAAAGAATGTTCTACCCTCTCAACACTTGGTGCGCGTGGCGGGGTGATGGGAGTTTCTCGCCGCTCTGATTCAAATTCACTGACATACGTGTTTTCAAGTTTTACATTTGCGCTTTCAATTTTCATGTGTCATCCAATTATAATTATCCATAACTTGTCATCGGCAGTGAAAATTTAAAGTTGAATGTTTTTTATACTAATGTGCGTGTTGTTATTTGAGTAATTTGCTAAATGCTTATAGGGGTGAACATAAATGCGCTTACTATCGTTAAGATGTCGAATTATTTTTATTGATACGTTAATTTTTTGGAAATCACGCTTTTTTAGCGCGTCTTAGTTATATTTTGAACTTATAAATCGGGTGGATTGTATAAAAAGTTGAGAACACGCCTTAATATTGCATTATAATAATTAGAGTACTAAGCAAACTCCCTGACTTATGCAAAATAAAACAAATGTTCTAAATAAAGCGGTTTTTTTACCTGCGTCTTTTGTTATATCGGTTCTTTTGATTGTGGCGATTATGGCGCCAGAATTTTCCAACGAATTATATAACTCATTGCAATCAACCATAGTTACCAATGGTGGTTGGTTCTACATATTGGCGGTTGCCATAATCCTCGGTTTTGTATTGTATTTGAGTTTATCGCGCTTTGGCTCGGTGAAACTCGGGCCGGATCACTCTACGCCAGATTATAAGTTATCAACATGGATAGCTATGCTGTTTGCAGCGGGTATGGGCATAGGTTTGATGTTTTTCGGTGTGGCTGAGCCGATTATGCACTATGTATCGCCACCAACAGCTGAAGTCAACTCCCTTGATGCAATTAGAGAAGCGATGAAAATAACCTTTTTCCATTGGGGTTTTCATGCATGGGGAATATACGCCATTGTGGCCCTGGTGCTTGCGTATTTTAGTTATCGCCATCGCTTACCGCTAACGCTTCGTTCTGCTTTACACCCAATTATTGGCGATAAGATTTATGGCTGGCAAGGGCACGTAGTTGATGTGTTTGCGGTAGTTAGTACGGTATTTGGTGTGGCCACATCGCTTGGGCTGGGAGCAAGCCAAGTAAATTCAGGGCTGAATTATTTATTTGATGTTGATGTAAACGTGCTTAACCAAGTGCTCATTATGCTTGCAATTACTGCACTTGCATCTATTTCAGTAGCAACAGGACTTGATAAGGGCATTAAGATTCTGTCTGAAACTAATATGTTGCTTGCCATTGCCTTGTTGATTTTTATTTTTGTACTTGGGCCTTCGGTATTCTTACTACAGGCTTATGTGCAAAACGTGGGTCAGTACCTGTCTGAAATTGTCTCAAATACATTTAATTTGTTTGCCTATGAAAAGAAAAGCTGGATTGGTGGCTGGACCATTTTTTATTGGGGTTGGTGGCTTGCTTGGGCACCGTTTGTTGGGTTGTTCATAGCCCGCATTTCAAAAGGGCGCACTATTCGTGAATTTATATTAGGTGTAATGGTTGTACCGACGGCGTTTACACTATTATGGATGACCATTTTTGGTAACAGTGCAATTTACCTTGTTGTAGAGCAAGGTTATGTGTCGTTGATGGAGATGGTAAGTAATGACTCGGCCGTTGCTCTATTTGTGTTTTTAGAAGCCTTCCCATGGAGTGCATTCTTAACCGGGCTTTCGATATTAATGATTGTTATTTTCTTTGTAACGTCATGCGATTCAGGCGCGATGGTAATTAATATGCTGTGTTCAAATGGTGAGGATGATACACCGCTTTGGCAACGCTTGTATTGGGCTATCGGTGTTGGCGTGGTGGCTGCGGTGTTAAGCTTAGTGGGGGGCTTGAACGCATTACAAACCATGACAATTGCGAGCGCGTTACCATTTGCTATCGTGTTGCTATTTGCGTGCTTTGGTTTAGTTAAAGCGCTGCAAATTGAAGCTGCAAAGATGGACAGTTTACAAATGAACATAACGCCCACAAATCATTATGTTGATGGTGAAGACTGGCAAGAAAAACTCAACAATATTGTGTCAACGCCTGACAAAAAGAACACCGCGGATTTTATTAATAAAGTCGTAAAGCGCGCGTTTAAAGCGTTGAAAAATCAATTCGAACTTAATGATATTCAAACCGAAATTATTGTTAAAGATTCAGGGCTTATTTTAAAAGTGTATCACGGCGACGAACATGACTTTGTTTACGGTGTTCATAAGAAAAAACACGTACAACCGAGCTTTAACAGCGACGAAGACGAGGAGTGTTACTATCGCGCTGAGGTGCATTTAGTAGAAGGTGGTCAAGACTACGACATTATGGGATGGTCACAGAATGCGGTTATTAACGATGTAATTGATCAATACCAAAAGCATATGCACTTTTTACATTTGTTACGCGATGAGACGGTTACCGTAAGCAATAACTAATTGAGATGGGGCGAACTCTGTGTCGCCCTTTTTTATGTGTGCTGGCTAAACGTTGCTTGATACTTTGCTATTTCGTATCTTATGAATGAGAGCGCAGCTTTTATTTTAAGCTAACAAGACGACTTTTGATGCTGACCACAACAGCGATAAAACTTGGTGCGGTTGGTAAGTATTCTATTGGCTACCAAATTAGCTATTTGAAAGGACTTATATAAATTTGAATATTACAAACCTTACGTCTGTAATCTGATAAACTGCGTGGTGCTGATTTATATAACTGATTTCCCATCTTAATGATCTTATTTGTAATATTATTTTGCCTAGTAATAGCCGGTTTAGTGTGGTTAAAGTTATTGCCGTTTTGGCTCGTCCCTACATACACCGTGATGAGTGTTTTCACCTTTATTGTTTATGGTATTGATAAGTACAAAGCAAAAAAAGATAAAGTGCGAGTGCCCGAATCGACGCTTCATATTTATGATGTGTTAGGTGGCTGGTTAGGTGCTGTTTTTGCGCAAGCGTTTTTTAGACATAAAACACTAAAGCAATCGTTTCGAAAATGGTTTTTGCTGACAATTAGTGTAAATGTTTTGTGTGTTGCAGTGCTGGCGTTACTACCTGTTTTAACTAATTTGAGTCGCTAACACGTTATTGCATTACCACTATTTTAACAGTTGAATGCGTGCGCGTTGTTTAATCCGATTTTATGATTATAACCGTCTCAATAGAGTTCCAATCATAACGCGCTAATTTTATCAATCAACGTAACAGAGGGTTTTAAATGTTACAAATTTCAAATTCAGTCAGTATTGCCGATTGGGAGCTTGAGTTAACAGCGATTCGCTCACAAGGCAGTGGTGGGCAAAATGTAAATAAAGTGGCAACTGCAATTCACCTACGATTTGATATTAAACGCAGCACCTTGCCACAAATTTATAAGGAAAAGCTATTAGCCCTAAATGACAGCCGCATTACTAATGATGGGGTTATTGTTATTAAATCGCAATCATTTAGAACTCAAGAGTTAAACAAACAAGATGCCCTAGATAGGTTTAAAACGCTTATTCAATCGGCGATGGTTGTGCAAAAAAAACGCAGGGCAACAAAACCGACAAAAAGCTCTCAACGAAAGCGGCTAGACAGTAAGAAAAAACACAGTCATACAAAAGCGCTGAGAGGAAAAATTAGATAATTTACTGTTTTAGTATAAAAAATGTGCTAACGATACATTTTATTCAATTTTATACTTGAAAAATCCCCAATTTAGTCTATTTATGTAAATAGTATGTTAAACATATTTACATAATAATTAACTAAGTTGCTAGGGAAATTATGAAAATTAAAGCGCTACGTAAGGCAATATTACTTGCCTGCTCATCAACACTCGTCTCAACCATGTCTTATTCTGCAATAGCAGAAGAAAATAACACCGAAGAGGTTAAAAAAGACGTCGAAAAAATCGCCGTAGTAGGTACACGCTCTGCACCACGTTCAATCGCCGATTCACCTGTACCGATTGATATTATTGGTGGCGATGATCTAGAAAAGCATGGTTCGTCTGACATGCTAGAGCTACTTGTAAGCCAAGTTCCTTCATTTAATGTGCGTCAACAGCCTATCAGTGATGCCGCAACGTTAATTCGTCCTGTTAACCTTCGTGGTTTATCGTCTGACAGTACTTTGGTACTTGTTAATGGTAAACGACGTCACCGTGCATCGGTTATTGCATTCCAAGGTGGTGGTGTGAATGATGGTGCACAAGGACCTGATATCTCGGTAATTCCAAGCATTGCGTTAAAACAAGTTGAAGTGCTTCGTGACGGTGCTGCAGCGCAATACGGTTCAGATGCCATCGCAGGCGTAATGAACTTTGTGTTAAAAGATTCAGCCGAAGGTGGCAGTATCACAGTTAAATACGGTGAGTATTTTGAAGGTGACGGCGACACAACCACAATTGAGGGTAACATTGGCATGCCTTTTACCGATGACGGCTTTGCTAACTTGTCTTTCGCATTAAAAAATGCTGATGCGACAAGCCGCTCAGTTCAGCGTCCAGACGCTGGAGGTCTCGCTGACGCAGGTAACACTTACATCAATGATCCTGCGCAAGTATGGGGTAACCCAGAAATCGAAGACGACTTGTCAGTTTTTGGTAATGTGGGCCTTGATTTAGGTAATGATAAAGAATTCTACATGTTTGGTAACTATTCTGAACGTGATGCAACAGGTGGCTTTTATTATCGTAATCCACATAACCGCAGTAATGTTTATTCAAACGATGGCGGCGAAACTTTGCTAATAGGTGATATTGGTCAAGCAAATGGCGGTCCTAGAACATGTGCTGTTGTACCGGCAAATGTACCGAATGTACTTGATACACAAGCATATAAAGATATGGTTGCTGATCCTAACTGTTTCTCAATGAACATGATTTTCCCTGGTGGTTACACGCCGCAATTTGCTGGCAACATCGTTGATACATCGCTTACCATGGGTGTTGAAGGCGAGATTAGTGGTGGCTGGTTAGATGAAGTTTATTTTGATTTAAGCGGCTCAGTTGGTCGAAATGCAGCGGATTTCTACCTTTATAACTCGCTTAACCCATCACTTGGTTTAGACACGCCAGTGGACTTTGATACGGGTAAATATATTCAACTTGAAAAGACATTTAACTTTGATTTAGTTAAATCACTTGAAGTTGGTCTGGACGATCCTCTAAACCTTGCCGGTGGTTTTGAATTTAGAGAAGAATCGTTTGAAATAGTGTCAGGTGAAGAAGCATCTTGGAAAGCCGGACCTTACGCAGACCAAGGCTTTAATATTGGTTCACATGGCTTTAAAGGCTTTGGTCCTGAATCTCAAGGAACTAATACTCGTCGTAACTGGGCGGCATATGTTGACGCTGAAGCGTATTTGACGGAAAGCTTGCTATTTGGCGCAGCACTTCGTTACGAAGATTATAATACCTTTGGTGATACAGCGAACTACAAATTAACATTGCAATATGCTATTTCAGATGATTGGCAGGTTCGTGGTTCAACAAGTACTGGCTTTAGAGCACCGACCGTTGGTCAGGCAAATGTTGTAAACACGGCAACATCACTTGTAGGCGGTGAATTAATTCAAAGTTTCTTAGCGCCGCCAACAGATCCACTTTCTGCATTTTATGGTGGTAAAGAGCTGACACCAGAAGAGTCAACAAGTTATGCATTAGGTACCGTATACGAATATGATGACTTCTTCTTAACAGTAGATTACTACAACATTGAAGTAACAGATCGTATCGCGCAGTCTAGTCAAATTACAGTACGTGAAGAAGATTATGCTGAACTTAGAGCGCTTGGTGTACAAAACCCAGAGTTAATCTCGGCTGTTACCTACTTTGCAAATGACTTTGATACTACAACACAAGGTGTTGATATTGTTGCTAACTATTCAGCCGATTTACTCAATGGCGCAACAAAATTTGCGTTAGCGTATAACTGGAATGAAACAACGGTTGACGCGTTTAACCCTGCAACCACAAGCGACGGTAAAGTAAAACGTTTAGAAGAAGGCATGCCTCAGCACCGTGCTACGTTCACAATTACCCAAAACTGGGATGATATTAGCATGTTTGTGCGCGCTAACTACTTTGGCGAATACTTCGCAGTGCATGCTGATGATGATTGTTTAGACGGTTGTTGGAATGAAATTGCGGATTCATCATTTACCTTTGATGCGGAAGTGAGCTATTTCATTAATGAGAGCTTTAAAGCAGCGGTTGGTGCGAACAACATTTTCGACCAAGAAGCACAAAAACTACCAACTGCTTCGTATGGTGTACTAGGTGCTAAATATTATGAAAGTGGTCCGTACGACTACAACGGTGGTTTCTACTACGTGAAATTAAGCTATATGTTTTAATATATAAGTTATATAACGCCAAAGCCCAGCCAAGTTGCTGGGCTTTTTTATAGCGGGTCTTCTTGCTGAGTACAGTTATATAAAATATCACTCCACTTTATAGCTTCATAATAAAACGCTGGTAAATCCGCTTGATCGAGCTTTAGTTTGTTACATTGTGATTCTATTTTTTGCCAATTACCAGATTCATAACTAAGCACGAGTTCAAGAATATTTCGATTGAGGTTCTCTTGGCCAATTAATGCATCACTAATGTCTTTTCCGAGTGGGAGCTGCTTGATAATTACGTCCATAGAGCGATCGAAAATGGCATCTAATAATGAGAAAAGACCAACCAAGAATGATTTACTTTTTAAACTTGGCGCGATTTTTTGCGCAATGACATCGCAAAATTTGGCTCGAATGGTCGACATGCGAATTAGCTCGTGGGGCTTGTCTTTAGCAAAGTGTGCAGTAACAACTAGGTTTAAAAAACGCTTCGCGTTTTGGTCACCAAGGTAAATCAAGCCTTGTTTAATTGAGTTAATTTCTTCGCGAGTAGGAAATAGACCCGAATTGATAAAGCGCAGTAATTTGTAGCAAAGCGCAGCATCTTGCTCAACTAGATTAGCGATTTTGTCGTAATTGAGCTCTTCTTTTACCAGTTCGGTATAGAGCAACACCACAGTTTGTGAGTGGCTTACCATATCTTGCTGTTCAATTAATTGCGGACGACATAAAAAGTACCCTTGAAAGTAATCGAAGCCAAGTTGTTTGGCGAGTTCGAAATCTTCATGAGTTTCAATTTTTGTCGCCATTAGTTTGATGTTTTTTTGTTGCTTTAACTTATTAATATCAGCAATTACCGTGTTTAACGGCGTTCTGCTAATATCAAATTTCACCAAACGGCATAAGTTGCAATAAGGTTGCCAGTCAAAGTCGGGAGTGTAGGGATCAAGCGCCAGCACATAGTTTTTGTGAAATAAGCTACGGCATGCTTCATAGACTTCTTGATTAGGCACGAAGTCTGTCATTAACTCTACAATAAAATCGTTGCTTGGTAACAGCTCAGGCTGCTTTTGCAATATACCAAGATGTGGAAACTTAATAAGCGCTTTTTTCCCCGACGTTAAGCGCCGTAACCCGATAATAAACTGACTATCGGCGATAAGTTTTGAGGTGGCAATAACCGAGTCTACGGTAGGAAATGAATTAGCGCGGCTATTACGAAATAGCAGCTCATAGGCGACTAATCTTTTTTTGTGATTTAATACTGCTTGACGTGCTGTGTAAATTTTCAATTTGTTTTTAAAATTAGCGATTTACCTTTCAATTTAGCTTTTTTTAGCGTTTTTGCAATAATAAAAAAGGGTCAAATGACCCTTTTTTAAATTCACTAACTAATGTTGTTATGCTTGATCTTGTAATGGCACAACGTTGTTTTGAGCCCGTATTTGCTCAAGCTCTAACTTAGCATCATCTACTTCACGTTCTAGGTCGCGGACACGTGCCATCGCTTTTTCGGCGCTGCGCGTTAAACGTTCTACAGTCGTTGCAGAGTTTTGCTTAATAAATTCAAGTTGCTCTTGTAGCTTCTCGTTTTCATTCTCATAACGCCATGCGTTTTGTTGTTCGCTAACAAGTTTTTCTTCAAGTAGTCTGATCTTAGAAAGGTTTTGATCAGAGTTCTGCGTTAAGCGCTGAATAGTAGCGGTTGAATTGTTCTTAACGAAGTCCATTTGCTTAAGTAAGTTTTCTTTTTCACTTTCAAAGCTTGTCGCAATCTTCTGAGCCTCGGCCAGCTGTGTTTGCATTTCTTCGATTTGCTCTTTAGCACCTTTAACCGCAGTTTGCTGATCTTGGTTATGCTGTGATAGCTCAAGATTTTGTTTCTTCATCATTTCAATGCTTTGCTCAGCTTGTTTAAGCTGTGCTTGCATAGCTTCTTTTGCTTGACGAAGATCTTCAACTTCTGAGTTATGTTGCTCTGCTTTCGCTGCGTGTGTATTTGCAGTTTGCTCTAGCTGTGAGAGCTGAGAAAGGGTAGAGTTTTTCTCTTGTAATAATGCTTGGATTTTCGAATCTTTTTCTTCAAGTGCCGCTTCAAGGGTTTGTACTTGGCTTGCAACATTCTCAGTAAGCTCACTTACTTTTGCTTCACCAGACTGTTTTAGCTCAGCAATGGTGCGTTCACTTGACTCTTTCAATTCTGCAACGGTCGCAGCGTTATTAGCTTTTAATTGCTCAATGGTGTTTTCATTGGCAATTCGCATATCTTCAATTGTTTGATTTTTTGACTCAGTAAGGTCTTGAAGTTGCTTTTCGTGGTGCTCTTTTAGCGATGAAATTTCGACATCAGCATTGTCCTCGACTTCTGCGATTGTTTGCTTAAACTGGCTTGTTTCTTCTTCTAAACGCGCCTCAAGCATTTGCACTTTTTCGGTTAACTCACCGGTAATTTGTTCAGTTTTTTGTAGACTAAGGATAGCGAACTTTTCGGCTTCAATAGCACGTTCAAGTTGAACTTCGAAATCACGATTAATAGCATTTGAGAAACGTTTAATCTCGCGGTGAAATGCAGCCATATACTCGTCACTTAATGACCCTGTATCAGCTGTCGCTTGGCGTGTGTCTTGCGACTCACTGCGCCAACGTTGGTAGTGTGCAAGAATACTCGCAGTGCTGCCTTCACATTCTTGTAAAATGGCCTCAACCGACACCGGCTTTCCATCAGAAACCAGTTGGTCGCACAATTCTTTTACTTTTGCGTAATTTGTTGTCATTTCTCTATCCTTGTAGAGCATACATAGTTTTGGGGACTAATTTTTTGCCGTTAATGATAAAGTATTAATTTCAATTCAGGTCGCTTAGACTTTCACTTCATCTAAATGAAAATAACGGCATGGTGTAACAATAGCAATTTTGTCCAGAAAAGATCAACTCTAGTTAGCCTATTTAATTGCCAATTTAGAACTAGTTAGTGGTTTTATATAAGTATTAATTATTTTAAATCCTGTTTTATAACTTTTGGTTAATAATTAGGTACTATAATAAAAATTGTTTTCTTTTAACTAATTTAGTCGATTACTCGAAGTTTTAGCATTAAATTTAAGTAGATATATGCGTTAAATTGGTATTGATAGGACTGTTGTTTGCAAATGCCATGAAAAGAGAGTGGCAGTTATTATGAAAAATTACTTTGTTAGTCTTAACTTACTGTTTACATAAGGGATAAGGTTAACGAACGTAAACAAGCCGCTGCCTTTCTGCAAGCTTTAAGTTCAGCCAAGTTAAATTACCACAAGCTTTTAAGCGATTAACATATTGATTCGTGATTTAGCATGAGGCGTAGGCGAAGATTTGCATTAAGCAAGTTAACTATGACGGTATTTTGAAAGGAATTTTAGAATACAAGTATAGTATCTTAATAGGTGCTTTCTTTGGCGTAATGTAAATCTAAAACCATTGCCCTTTGCATATTCTTTTTATGTTTTCTCATATCTTAAATATGCTCGGTTTAATAAAGTGAAATGCGATGTATTTACGCATTAACCGAGACATAGCTTGTTACGTATTTTGTCGTAATTTTTTCGCGTCATACTTGAGTTCTTCATTACTTATTATAAAAATGTACGGGTATTTTATAGAATTAAACAGTGAACAATTTTAGTTATGGCTGATGCGAACCTTTCGGTTGGAAATATTGCAAAACGTGCTGGGGTTAAAGTCTCGACGCTCCACTTTTACGAAGAAAAAGGATTAATTCGAAGTTGGCGTAATAGTGGCAACCAAAGGCGATATAAACCGGATGTATTAAGACGGATCGCATTAATTAAAGCAGGCCAGAAAATTGGTGTTAGTTTAAGTGATATTAAAGCAATTTTGTCGCAATTACCGAATGAACGGACACCTACGGTTAGTGACTGGGAACACATCGCTACTGCGTGGCGTGATAAGTTAACACAACAGATTTTATATATTGAAAAGCTAAAAGACTCTCTCACATCGTGTATTGGTTGCGGTTGTTTGTCGTTGGAAAGATGTCACTTATATAACCAAGATGATTGCTTAAAGGAAGAAGGCGAGGGAGCCGTTATTTTAGAGCGAAAATAGTGGTGTAGAAATAGGTTAGATTGGTTTTAACTTGCCGTTTTTCTAACGATTCATTTTGATAATTCGGCATTTTGCATGCGATTGATTGGTGCGAAATAATCGATAAACACATCAAACAACGCTTAGTATTGCTTTGCAAAGAAAGTGTATAGCATTTGCTATACACTTAATTTATTAAAAGTGCTTAAGCCCTATGCAGGCTCAGTCAATTTTTCTGGTTGCATAATATCTGCTAGCTGAGATTCACTAAGGATCCCTTTTTCCAACACTAAGTCTTTGATATTTTTACCTGAACTTAATGCGTCTTTAGCTATATTGGTTGCAGCGTCGTAACCAATAAATGGGTTTAATGCCGTAACAAGCGCAAGGCTATTGTCTAATAAATAATGACAACGCTCATGGTTTGCACTAATGCCTGAAACGCAGTGCTGATCAAACATGCTACATGCGTTAGTTAGTAGCGCCATTTCTTCCATAATATTAAATGCGATTAACGGCTCCATTGCGTTTAATTGCAGTTGTCCTGCTTCAGCCGCCATACTGATTGCTGAGTCTAATCCAATTACTTGATATGCGACTTGGCTTACGGCTTCTGGAATAACCGGATTAACCTTACCCGGCATAATTGAACTACCAGGTTGTTTGGCTGGTAAATTTATTTCGCTTAACCCTGCGCGTGGTCCCATACTTAATAGGCGTAAATCATTGGCGATTTTAGATAATTTGATTGCAAGACGTTTAAGTGCTGATGAGTAAATTACAAACGCGCCCATATCAGAGCTGGCCTCAATTAAATCTTCGGCCTTAACAAAGGGTAGTTCAGTTAAATATGCTAACTGCTTGATTGCTAAATCAGGATAGCCTTTTTTGGTATTTATCCCTGTTCCAACCGCGGTTCCACCTAAGTTGATTTCATAGAAAAATGGACTTAACTGATTAAGTAACTTTATTTCTTCACGTAGCGTTGATGCGAACCCCGTAAATTCTTGACCTAATGTCATTGGAACCGCATCTTGCAATTGGGTTCTGGCGAGCTTAAGAATATGTTTAAATTCTTGAGATTTTTCAGAAAAACGCTCAATCAAGCCTTCTAGGCTGGCTATCAGCTTTGGCTGTTGTAGCAAGATACTTAGTCGAATGGCGCTTGGGTAAACATCGTTGGTTGATTGCGACAAGTTTACATCGCAATTAGGGTGTATAAATTGATAAGCCCCTAGTGGATGTCCTAACTTTTGCAGTGCGATATTAGCGATTACTTCGTTGGCATTCATATTGGTTGATGTGCCAGCGCCGCCTTGGATCATGCCAACAGGAAATTGATCATTATACTGGCCATCAATTAGATCATTGCATGATGCAAAAATTGCATCAGCTTTTTCATCGTTAATTAGACCTAGTTGCTGGTTTGCGCGAACACAGGCTGCTTTAACGTAGGCGAGTGATTTAATCATCGCAGGGTATTGCGTCAGTGTCTTGTCACTTAACGGAAAGTTATTTACTGCGCGCTGAGTTTGTATACCATAGAGTACATTGTTTTCAATTGTCATTGTACCGAGAAGATCAGATTCTATACGCATTGCTTTTTTGTCTTGTATTGGTGAGAGTCGGCGCAAGATTACCGATAAGCTAGGTTAAAGACTAATGCTTTAAATAGTTTTTGAATATGCAAATTATGCATAGCACTGGAAGGCTTTCATATCACCTAGCGTTCTAATGATTACTTTTACTCATTCAACCTTAGTTCAAATCGTCGCTTTCTAGTGCCTGTGTTATGCCTTGCCAGTAAATAGATTTTGTATGATCGCTAGACGGAATTCGATATAAGCTAACGCTTAGGTTATTGATGGCATCAAACCCGGTGATAATGCTGAGCTTTTCTTCTTGAAGCTCTTTTTCAATCGCGAATTCAGGCAGCCATGCCATACCTAGCCCTTGCATCACCATGGTTTTTAAACTGTCTGCCATTGATGAACTCGCCACTTTATCAAGTCTGCTTTTTGTTTGCTGGTCTAGTGCATTATCAACGGTACGGCCGAGAAAAATTGAAGCTTGATAAGCAAGGTAGGGTACTTTAGTTGCCGTTTGCCACGTATTAACTTGAGAACTCAGTGCGACCGGCAATAGTTTTACTGCGCCAAGTTCAAAACGCTCATAACCTTCACTTAGTAATTCTTCATCATGAAATGCGAGTAAATAGTCACAGTTATTACTTTTGAGTAGTTTTGTACAGTCGTCAGCATCGGCGATTTGAAGCTCAGCGCTGACATTAGGTAACTGTCGCTTTAGAGTTTTTAATATTTTTGGAAATATCCCTAACGCTAAGGTATGAGTTGCGGCGATTTTTAGCTCTTGGGCATAACTTGTTGCCCGTAGCTTTTCAGCCGAGTTGTTGAGTAAATGTAGTACTGATTGTGCAGTTGGCTGAAACGCAATGCCTTCTTTTGTGAGACTAAGCGGGTTGGTGCGTCTATCAATGAGTTTACACCCCAAACTCTTTTCTAATGCTTGAATTCGACGACTAAACGCCGGTTGGGTTACAAATCGTAATTGTGCAGCTAAACTAAAGTTTTTAGTTTCACTTAGAATAAGAAAGTCTTGTAACCATTTTGTTTCTATGTTCATTTAACGTATCAAACTAATTTAGAGTACAGTATTGAGCAATGCTCACATTGATTTAAAGGGATCATACTATGCGCATAATAATGATGTTAGTTATTTTACTCGCAAGCTTTACATTAAGCGCAGCGCAATGCCTAAGTGCCCCACCGAGCAAAGTTGGTTTAGCAGATTTACCTGCTAATAATAAATTAACGCGCAGTCAAGAAGCGAGCTTGAATCGTTTGTTTAAAGATTTAAGCGGTTCGTGGCTTGGAAAAAGTGATGGGTTTTATTGTATTGGTGAAGAGCTTGCTAATGCGCGTAAGGTCCCCAAATCGCATAGACTGGAAATGGTTTTTGCTAATGATGACTCTATGGTTTTAAGAGCGAAAACCAACGCCCAAGAGCGCGATGAATTTACACAACGGATCCAAAGTTTAACCTTATATGCAAATCAAGGTTACCTGCGGTTTGATCAGAATAACGAGGCTGGCGATATTTGGATAGAGGCACTGTCATCTACTCATGTTAGTGTTTGGTCAGTTAGTCGAGCAGGTACTGTGTATCATCTTATTAATCGCGTATTAAAGCGCAGCCCAAGTGCGTTTACATTAACTATGACAACATACAGCAACAACCGTTTGACGAGCCACTATGTCGCGCGTATGTCTAATTAGCTTGATGTTTAGCAGCAAAGCCAATTGAGTCGCGTTTAATTTACCGTTATCTTGGGCTTTGTTTTTGGGTAAATAATATTGCCTTTTTTATCAAGCTGATACCATGCCACAGGGCCATTTTCTTGGTTAGGGTATCTTTGTGTGCAAATTAACCTTGTGTCGTTAACCTCAATTACCGCACCTAAGGTATATTTTTTATCGTCATACCAACAGATCAAATGATTTACCTCAGTTTCTAGCCAAATATGCTTTTTTGGTGTTTGCGCTTTCGCTAACGAAGAGACAATCAACATTGGTAGTACTAAAGCCAAAACTCTCATTGTTGTTTCCTTATATTTGTGAATTTATTCATTCACTTCTAACCTTAAAGAGTTGCTAAGAGCAGAGTAGCGTAAATACCATGTTATGTCGTTTTTTTGCTTTATTTTTATTCTTTCTAAGTATACCTCTGCACAGTAAAGTGATAGATATCACGGTTGAAACCGATATTTATTTCTATGCTAAGGACATTATTGGCAAAACGCCAATCTTAGATATTACAGATTATTCGGGTAAAAATGCCCAGCGCGATGTCGTTGAATTTATTCTTATACAACAAGCGCTACTATTAGGCGGTGCAGATATTCAGTTTAACTTTATTTATGGCAATTACGATGCGCGTAATTTGAAGTTGTTAAACGAAGGCTTGTTGTTGCTATCGTTTGATTCACTTTGGCTAAGTGCGACAGAGCAATATAAGGATAATTTATTTATTAGTGAGCCGCTTATTCGCAAAGGTGAGTACTACGCGGGTGTGTATACATCTGAACAAAACGTTGCAAACTATGATGCAAAGACCTTATCGCTTTCGGACATGACAATTGTTTCAAGTAAAGATTGGCATGTTGATTGGGTCACCTTACAAAGTTTAAAACCTAAAAAGCTTGTGCATGAATCTGATTGGATTGTAATGGCTAAAATGGTTAGCCGAGGCTGGATTGATGGTATGTTAGCGCCGTTTAAAAAGCAGCATAACTTTTCTTACATTGGCCCTGACTATAAAATTTTTGCTATTCCCAATGTAAAAGTTGCGCTTAATGATAGTCGCCACTTTGTCGTTTCTAAAAAACACCCTTTAGGAAAACAAACGTTTGAAGCGTTGCAGCGTGGGCTAAAAATACTGAGAGACCGTGGCCTAATTGAAAAAGCCTACCGAGAGGCAGGCTTTTTAAATGACGATGTAAAAGACTGGCGTACCATTAAAGTAGCTGAGCCTTTATTTAATTAGTGTAACTTAGTTTGCATCAAGCTGGTTTTCAGGTGCGGCATCAATAAATGCTTGTATGCTGTTACAACGTTGATAAATCGCATTAATTTTTGGGAATTGTGCCAAATCAAGGCCAAATCGTAATGCATTAAATACTTGCGGCACTAAGCATACATCGGCAAGGCTCGGAGTATCGCCACAACAAAAATCCGTTGCACCAATTTGCTTTTCTAGTTTTTCAAAGCCAATTTCGATCCAGTGTAAATACCAAGCAGTTTTTTGCTCTTCGGTTACATTGAGTTCACCGGTTAAATACTTTAATACGCGTAAATTATCGATTGGGTGAATGTCACAAGCAATTGCATAGGCAAAACTACGTACTTGTGCTTTTTGCCACGGTTCATTGGGTAACAGTGGCGTTTCTGGATGAATCTCATCAAGGTATTCTAAAATCGCAAGCGATTGACCTAGCTTTCCGTTCTCAGTTTCGAGCGCAGGAAGTAAACCTTGTGGATTCACGTTTAGGTAATCGTCGCTTTGTTGTTCACTTTTTAGAAGATTTACCGGCACCATTTCGTGATCTAAGGCTTTTAAATTAAGCGCAATACGAACACGATAAGCAGCAGATGAGCGAAAATAAGTATAAAGTTTCATAAAATTAAGTCCTTTAAGCACGAACAAAAAAGAACGGTTTTCCGTTCTTTTTATACTAACTTTGTTAAGTATGCGGTCAGCAATTTAAGTGAAAAAATATTACTGACTAAAATATTTCTTAATACCTTTCCAGCAATCTAGGTAATTCTGCTGACGCTCTTTACCTTCAAGTGCATACTTGGTTGGTGAAATAACGTAACGCGATTCAAACATAAATGCGAGCGTGTTTTCATAACGCTGTGGTTCAAGCTCTGCATTTGATGCTTTTTCAAAGACGTCTGCTTCAGGGCCATGTGGCGACATGCAGTTATGTAAGCTCATTCCACCAGGTACAAAACCGTGTTCTTTTGCATCGTATACACCTTCAATTAAGCCCATAAACTCACTCATAATATTACGATGATAATAAGGTGGTCTGAAGGTATTTTCTGCAACCATCCAACGTGGTGGGAAGATCACAAAATCTACATTTGCAACGCCGGCAGTGCCTGAAGGTGAAGTTAATACCGTAAAAATAGATGGATCTGGGTGATCAAAACTTACCGTGTTCATTACGTTAAAACGCGAAAGCTCGTACTTGTATGGCGCACTGTTACCTGTCCAAGCAACAACATCAAGTGGTGAGTGACCGATATCGCAGCGGAACAAGTTGCCATTAAACTTAGCGACAAGTTCAAAGTCGCCTTCAATATCTTCAAATGCGGCAACAGGATATTGGAAGTCACGCTCATTGGTATAACCATTTGCGCCTACAGGACCGCGTTCAGGCAGAATATAAGGGTGACCGTAATTTTCGCAAATATAACCACGCGCTGTAGCTTCAATTAGTTCAACCGAGAACTTAATGCCACGTGGAATTACTGCAATTTCTCCAGGTTTGATTGCAAGTTTACCGCATTCAGTATGAAGTACTATAGCGCCTTGTTGTGGCA
This sequence comes from Pseudoalteromonas sp. MMG024, assembly GCF_021654175.1. Taxonomy (NCBI): domain Bacteria; kingdom Pseudomonadati; phylum Pseudomonadota; class Gammaproteobacteria; order Alteromonadales; family Pseudoalteromonadaceae; genus Pseudoalteromonas; species Pseudoalteromonas sp. MMG024. The sequence continues at coordinate 53,323 of NZ_JAKFZO010000003.1, read as the reverse complement.
CAAAGAGTAATTCACCATCGGCATTATAAAAGTAGCGACCATCCATTGAGCTATTCGCTACGTAAACATGAATACCAATACCTGTTTGACCATTGGCACTGCCATTTGCAGCCATGGTGATTAAGCCGTCGACAAAGTCAGTTTTTTCAGTTGGAATATCAATCGGGTTCCAGCGAAGCATAGTCGGAGGTGTTGGCACCTCGGTGATTGGTGCAGTGCGCAGTAAACCGTTATCAAGCGGTGAATAATCGCCTTGTACAACAGAAGGACGGATGCGATAAAACCAATTACGACGATTATCTGCACGCGGTGCTGTAAACGCTGTGGTGTTGTATTGTTCAGCGTATAAATCGTACTTTACTTTTTGCGGTGAAAACTGGCCGATAGGCAATGCACCCTCAAGGGCTTCTGTTTCAAACTCGTTACCAAAGCCGGTTAAATAGTCATATTCTGGAAAACTCATAGTCACTCCCATTGTGATTTTTAATCAATATAGTCTCACGTGAGACTAAATGCAAGTGCGCTTTTTACTTTTAGCGTTTATTAACATGATAAAGAGTAGCTTTATTGAAAAGTGTGTAACACCGTAAGCGTTGCTTGTATAAAAATGACCTAAGCGGTGCAGTACACGCTAGACTTGCTTGTAAAACGCATAAGTTAGCGTCACACTAACCGAAAATTTCTAAAACAAACACATTATGATAAGTCTTGATTCGTTCTTACCATATCGCATGGCGCGTCTTAGTAATGCACTCAGTAATAGTTTTGCAAAAGTATATGCCGATAAGTATGGATTAACAGTACCCCAATGGCGCGTGATTGCTCATTTGGCGCAGCAATCAAACTTAACCGCTAAAGATATCTGCGATAGGGCAGAACTTGATAAATCCACTGCATCGCGAGCGGTAAAGCAATTAATAGCAAAAGGCATTATTTTGGGTATGCGAGACGAAAAAGATAAACGCGCGACGGTGCTTGCCCTAACTGAAGTAGGCGAACAATTGTTTTTCCAATTAGCAAGTGATGCAAATAATTGGCAAAATGCATTATTTGATAAATTAACGCACGAAGAGCAAAGTACATTATTTATCATTATAAATAAGCTCGATGATGTGACCGATTAGTTTCGTAAGTTGCTTTAAAATCAAAAATGCCCAGCATGAGCAGGGCATTTTTAGTTAACAATAGTTTGTGTTAGAAGTTGTAACGCACGCCTAAGCGAATTTCCCAAAGAGATGGATCAACTTCTACACTGGTGCCTGATGGATTATAAAATTCCTCAAACACATATTGTCCTTGGTCATTCACATCCGCTTTGATAGCAGGTTGGAATGTACTACCACGTTTCAATACACCCCAGTCATCGTTTAGCATGTTGCCGATGTTTTTAACGATAAAGTAGGCTGAACCTGAGTGACCATCGTTAAAACCAGGAAATTGCTGCTCAACTTTGAAATCAATAGTTGTCCACCAATCACCATCGATTTCATTTCTATCTTGTATTTCGCCGCGTTTTAATCCTTCCGAGCTAACCCAAGCATTGAACGCTGCTAGGTCGAAGCCATCACCATAAACAACGTTTGCATCATTGCTTTGCGGTACATATAAAAGCTGGCGGTCCTCGTCATTAAATCCTAAACCACCAGTATCATAAGAGAAAGTGTATGAATAAGGGTTAGTTTGGCTAATTTGCCCAAATAGGTTAAAGCGCGTTTCTAAGCCATCAATAAATTCATGTACATAACCTGCGGAAAAGGTGAAACGATGTGGCACCTCGTAATTGGATGTAGAAACACCTGGGTTTTCAGGATCACTTACAGCTATTCGATGATAGTTTGAAAACGCCACAGAGCTTGTCATTGGGTGCACTTCTTTCGCAATGGTATATGCATAAGAGGCTGCAATATCAAAGCCGTTATCAAATGCTTTATTAAAAGCAAAAGAAAGCACATGGGAATAACCGTCACTACCTTTGACATTTGTCAGTAACAGATCGGATTCATAAGGGTGGTTCACTCCTGAATACACCGGGCGTCCGTCCGGCGCAGTTCCGGTAACTTCATCAGCTAGGTTTCTGATAACAGCAGAATCTTGTTTATCGGTATACAGATAATCTAAGTTAAAGATGTAGTTTGACTCTGTGATATAGGTTCCACCTAAGGCAAACTTCCATTCCGACGGAATTTCAAAGTTCGGATCGGTTACATTGGTGCTATCGTCCGCACCACCTTGTGAAACCGCGTCGTAAAGTTCAACTGGAATATCGTAACCGGGGCGCCCTGAACCATTAAACGCTATTGCATCAGGCCCCAAAATTTGAAGGTTTTTCTTATCGACTTGAATATTACGAATACCATCGTTTGAATAACTGTTTGAAATCCAAACATTCGGGTTACCGCCAGAATATAAACCAAATCCACCACGCAGCTCTAGTTGATCGTTGTAAATCCAGTTAAAGCCAAAACGTGGTTGCAGCAAATCAACGCCATCTAAGTTTTGTTGATTTGTAAAACCGTAACGCTGTTCAAAATTTACACTGTATTCTGGCACGTCATCACTGGTGTACACGTCATAACGTAAGCCAAAAGTCAGTGTTAAATCGTAATCAATTAAGTCGTATGTGTCTTGCACATAAAACGTATTGAGCGCGTACTCAAATTCACCAGCAGCGTCTTTAGGGTTGTGGCTTTGTGCATTGCCGTAATATACGCGAGCAATACCGTTTTCAAAATCATCAATCGAACTAAAACGGTATTCGCCCTCATTATGCTGGACAAACATATTAAAAACATCAAGTGACTCGCGTTCATAACCAAACGATATTTCATGATTATCTAAAAAGTAAGTACCTGCGAGCTTAAGTGATAAGTTGTCGTATTTTAGTTTGTTTGCTTGTCGCGAGTCATCAGGGCCAATGAAAACATTGACGTCTGGCGTTGGCGTTGATATACGCATTTCGCCAAAACCTGATGCCGCATCAATAGATATTTGACGATTATCTAACTTCGAATAGCCAATGCGTACTTCAGTTGAAAAGTCATCGGTCCAATCGGAATAAAGTGACGAAACGAAAGATTGTAATTTGGCGCCGCGTTCATAAAAGTGATTTGATAAAGATAGGGCACTTGAGCCCGAATCCGATTCACTTAGCGTATAACCATCATTATAGTTATATACTAGGCTTGCACGGTGATCATCGCTGATGTTCCAGTCTAGTTTGACTAATAATTTTTCATCTTCAACTGGCAAACTTGGGATCATGCTACCAGGATCATAACCGTAATTCGTTTTAGCAATTTGCGTAATGCGGTCTATCGTAGCTTGGCTTATTTTTCCATTTGCAAACGGCGTGTAATCAAATATCTGTGCGCCATCGAGCTCTTCATAAGAGGTGAAGAAAAATAATTTGTCTTTTATTAGTGGTAAACCAACATTAAAGCCATAACGTTTTTCACTGTAGTCACCTGTATCGACGTGAGTTCCTTCAATTGAATCACCCTTTAATGCATCACTGGTGTAATCAAAAAATACGCTGCCACTAACTTCATTATTACCTGATTTTGTAACCGCATTGATGTTACATGATGTAAACCCGCCGTATTGCACATCAAACGGTGCGAGTTCAACTGCTACTTGGTCTATCGCATCAAAAGAAAAGGGCATGCGTTCAGTGGGATAACCGTTACTGTTCAAGCCAAAATTATCGTTCATACGCGCGCCATCAACAGTTAAACTGTTAAAACGTGGATTACCGCCAGCGCACTGAATCGCATCGCTTGCCGCTTCGTTTATATAGATCCTCGGATCGGTTCGAATAATGTCTTTAATATCGCGATTAATTGCAGGCTTACTTTGTAAATCATTTAAGGTGAAGTTACTTGCAGGCCCTGTACCGCCCGATTGCATTGAAAGAGGGCGACCAGTAACAAGTATTTGCTCCATTGCTGATGCTGATTGAAGCTGCACACTTAATGGGTACTCTTTACCTAATGTAAGATAAATATTTTCTACCATAGTTTCTTCAAACTCGTTGGAATCAACGATTACTTGATAAGGACCGCCAACACGAAGGCCTTTTGCGCTAAATAAGCCTGCGTCGTTAACAGTTGCAGTTTTTACTGAACCAGAAGGTAAGTGGATAATCGTTATTTGTGTGCCAGTGGCAGGGTTACCGTTAGGCCCTACAATGTTACCTTTTAACGACGATGACGTATCATTTGCATTAACCACTGTTGAACATAGACAGCTTGCGACTGCAAGTGGCAGTAGTTTTTTGTTGAAGAGCGTGTTCATAGATCTTTCCCTTGATAGTAGTTTTAGTAAGCCTAAAACAGCATCATTAAGCTTTTATTAAAATTATTACTTTTTGGTTACACTGCAATAGTTTAGTCCAATTTAATTCAGTGTAAAAAAAAGCCCAGCAATTGCTGGGCTTTTATTTTCAAGGGATTTTTAATTTAGAACTTGTAACTTACACCAATCTTAGCTTGCCACGCTGACGAGCCAATATCGATTGTGCTGTAGTTTAATGTGCTTGCACCATCAAAACGTTTGTCAAGAATATAACGGCCTTGATCATCTAAGCCACCAAAGTCATAAAGCGTTTGGTTAGGGTATGTTAGACGTTTTTCAACACCCCAATCGCTGTTAAGCAAGTTAGCGAAGTTATCAACCATTAAGTAAACTTGCGCTTTGTGACCTTTTGCAAAACCAGGGATCTCTTGCTTAATGCTGATATCCATCTTAGTTACCCAAGGCTGGCTATCAGAGTTACGGTCCATAATTGAACCTGAAGCACTTAAACCGGCTTTATTCATAAGCGCGCTTAACTCTTCCCAAGAAATACCAGACTCTTCCCAGTTTACATTTGGATCATCAGCACCCGTTGGGATGTAAGCAAGGTATGCGCTGTTTGAGTAGAAGTCGCGAGTATCACCTAAATCACTATCTTTATACATGCCCATTACCCAGCTGAAAGGGCGACCTGAGCGACGTTCGAAGAACATATCAAAACGTGTTTCGTAACCGTCAAAGAACTCACGCTTGTAGTTTAGGTTTAACTTAAAGCTGTGTTCAATTTCGTAGTGACCGCGCGCAGCCATATCCATGTTACGGCTTTTAACAATGTTATGCTTATAGTTACTTTGTGCACGAGATGAAGAACCTACGTGATTTTCTTCGATATCTTGGTGCGTGTAACTCATGGTCATGCTTACGCCGTTATCCCAGTTTTTCGCAAGTGACGTAACAAAGATAATTGAGCGACCATCGTCATCAGCATTAGTCATCATGATGTCGAAGTTGTCAGCTTTATCGCCTTCGTAACGGCTTTCGTAAATTACACGTTCGCCATCAGCTGCTAAACCCACTTCTTTAAGTGCTGTGTTTTTCCAAACTGCTTCATTTTGTTTCTTCTCATAAGCAAGTTCTGCTGACCAAATGTAGTCATCACCAAAACCTTCAATTGAGAAGTTGTAGTCAAAGCCTAATTGTGCACGCCAGCTTGATGGTAGCTCAAAGTTAGGATCCGTGTAGTTAGTGCTACCTGCACCTGGTACTAATGAATCTTGGATTGCCTGAGGTACTTCTGTAATATCAGCAGGGTTTTGCGAATAGTAATCAGCAATTGCACTGCTTGGTGCTGCGACAAAAGTAATACCATCGTTTTGGAATGGGTTGTTATACCAAACGTTAGGGATACCACCTTGGAAACGGCCTACACCACCTTTAACGGTTAAGTCGTCGCTCGCAAACCATTGGAAACCAATACGTGGAAGAATGATGTCTAAGCCATCAAGGTTTTCTTGGTTGCTGAAACCATAAGTTTCTAAAAACGCTTCGTTAAGGCGTGGTTTATCATCAGAAGATAAACGTTCATAACGTACACCAGCAGTTAACTCAACGTCATCGTGCGGGTAGAAAGTGTCTTCGATGTAAAGTGCAATTTGGCTACGTGTTGCGTCATAGGCCGTGTCTTTTGAATCGTTTGTGTAGGCATTTGCATAGTCAAAATCGTAGCTACCACGGAAGTTACCAACTTCACGATTTGCAAAACCATCAAAGCTATCAAATTCCCATGAACCTAATGAGTTTGCTGCAAATAGGTTGTATAAACGTAAACGCTCGTACTTAGCACCAAATTTAATCTCATGGTCGCCAAGTAGGTATGTACCATCAAATGCAAGCGCAGTATTTTGGTTTTCTGCGTAGTTCGCATGACGGAATTGATCCATACCAAACTGGTAAGCAGGGCCACGGAACTTTTCTTCAACTAGCACGCTACCGATGTTTGAGTTAGTGTTGCTCTCAGTTGTTACATCTTTGTGGCTAATGCTGATTTCTGATGAAAAATCATCATTCCAATCTGAATAAATCTTAGTTGCGAAGTTATTGAATGTATTAACATAAGTGTAACGGTTTGATGCTAACATCACAGTGTCGCCACCATTACCGAAGTTACGCTCATCTTGGTCGTCTTGCCACTGGTAAGTGAAATCTAGACGATGCGCGTCGTTAATATTCCAAGTGATTTTACTGATTAGTGTATCGTTAGTATCTTCCGGATCACCACCTAAAGAATCAGTCATACCGTATTCTGTTTCTAAAATAGATAAGAAACGGTTGAAGTTTTCTTCAGTTGTGTTGTAAAGGTGAGTTGCACCAGAACCTTCAAAACCATAATCCATTTCTAATTCACTACGCCATGATGTGTAGTTCGCGAAGAAGAATAGTTTATCTTTGATAATTGGACCACCAACACTGAAACCGTAACGTGCTTCAGTTTGAATTGGGTCTACTTTTTCGGTTTCGTACGTACGCTCGTCTTGACCTTTAATTTCAACTAGGCGATCTACGTCACCAGCCATATCTGGTGTTGATGTTTCATAATAGCCAGAGAACTTAAACTCGTTTGTACCTGACTTAGTTACCGCGTTAATTGTACCGCCACCAAAGTTACCTTTAGATGCTGAGAATGGTGCAAAGTCAACAGTAACCTGCTCAATAGCATCAAGTGATACTGGCGGCTGTTGTGATGGGTAACCACTGAAGTTTAGGCCGAAATCATCATTTTGTGAGATGCCATCAACGGTTAACGCGTTAGTACGTGGATTGTTACCAGCAATTGTTAATTCACCAGAACCAGTTACTGTCGCTAGTGGGTTAATACGCGCAATATCTTTAATATCACGGTTGAAGCTTGGTGCATTTTCGATGATTTCTGCACCGAATGCACTGTTTGCTCCGCCAGCTTGTTGTGTATAGCTAACACCCGTTACTTGAATTGTTTCCATCGTTAATGGTTCAAGTTGCTCGCTAATACGGCTTGTTTGACCAAGGCTTAAGTAAATACGATCTTTAGTGATATCTTTATACTTGTCTGAATCGATGATTACAGTGTAAGGACCACCAACACGAAGACCTTTAGCAAGGAATGCACCTGCGTCGTTCGTAGTGTATTCAGTAACCGTACCCGATGGCTCGTGAATTAATTTAATTTTAACGTTAGCAGCAGCTTCACCTGCAGGCGTAGTAATTTTACCGCGCACAGCTGATGAGGTTTCTGTCGCATAAACTGCACCAGATGCACCCAAACAAGCAGCAACAGCAAGTGTTAAAGCGCTTTTACGTAGTTGCGTTTTCATTAGTAGTTTCCCGTGTAACTAAATTTGAAAGTTAGTTTTAAAAATTTTATTGCTTTTGTTCATGCGTTAGCAGATTACTTAGTAGCTGCTTTCGCGTGTGCCGATTCGTCAAAAATGTGGTTTAACAAACCAGCTAATCTAATTCCGCCTTGTAGCAAACGCTGTTTAATCACAGGCATTTGCTCGTAGACGTAATGGTATTTAAATTCACCGTTACCGATATCATACAAACCTTGTGCTAAATGAAATGATTCAAGCACCCAATCTTTGGGCTCTGAGGCTAGGTAAGTAGAGATGAGCTTTGCGTCATTTGTATCAATAAACTCGGCGAATTCACTGTAAGAAAGGTTTTCGCTTTCAACTAAGTCTTTATCCCACAATGAGTGTAAATTGGTTTCTTTACCGAAAAATTTCACTTTTATTTTATTTCCACCCCAGTCTTCACTGCGACCAGCATGCATTGGTTGATGAATATCACCAACTAAATGAGTGAGGAAACGAAAATAAAATTGCTTGTCTTTTAATGAGGTGTTCGTGCTTTTAAGCACTGCGGTGGCTTTCAAAATACCAGCATAAATATCAGTAACTTCGCCCTCAGTAGCTGAAAGGTGATAATGATGAGGTTTAAATTCGTCTGCTGACGCGATATTAATATAGTGCCATTTTCCAGACTCTTTTTGCCAAAAGGATTCTGGGTTGGAGCGCATTTCATCAGCCCAAGTGGTTACTTCAGCCAGTTTATCGCCTTGTAATAATGGGGAAATAGCATTACGAGTTTCAGCAGTTAAATGATTGTCGGCAATCTTGCCGATTATACGATGCCCATTTTGACTCCATGCGCCCGCTTGAAAGTGCGTTAGCGTAAGAGCAATTAATATCAAAGAACGTAAGCTCATAATCATCTTTTTAATTGTATGTAGTTGTTATCAACAAGGCTAATTGTCCTTAGTTTTACAAAAATAGAAAGGACTCATTGGGATTCATAATTACTTGTTAACAAACTAGTTAAATCAACGGTTTATGTTTTTTAAATAAATTTACTTGTTGCAATAAGTAAATATACGTGATGAAATTGAGGCTTGAATTGAGCATAGATAATAACAATTAAAATGAAATATAACTTTTTGTTTTCAAAAGCGGTAATAACAGCTGTTTTTTGTATGTTAATTGTTCTTTTTGGGTTTTTAGGGGGCTCTCAATACCCAACCAAATTAAAGGCAATTGATACTTTTATGTCTGTCAAGCAACAATGTGATAAAGCGTTGTCAGAAAATGAAAATACGTTCAATATTTATGTACCAACAGAGCAGTTAGCAAAGCAGCTCATACCGTATTTTTGTAATAACCCGATTGTTGCAAAGCAGTTTGGCCAAGTGCAGTTAAACTGGGGTCATAATATGAGTGATGCATTAGATTTTATCGGGCGAGGCAACGCTGATTTAATCATGACTAAAGAGAATTTAATGGTTGCCTTTAAAAGCGAATACACTTTTAACTATAAAACTTTGCTTGCCTATCCTGATTACACAGCATTTTTTATCTCGTTAAACGAAAAACCAAAGCTTGAAAAAGAGTATTTTATTGATAAGCGTATTGGCCTGTTGGATTACCCAAGTAGTCGTTCTGGCTACATTTTACCGAGAACGCTGTTTAAACGTTTAAATATTAACGTCGATAGTTTGGACATTGTGCAGGCTAGCTCCCATTCTACGCTGAGAGATCTGTTAGCTGAAGGAAAAGTCGATGTGATTGCGTCGTATTGGAAGCAAGACGATATGGACCGTTTTTTGGAAAATTACATTACGCCGATTAGCAGTAAAGTGAGTGGAAGTCGTTGGTATTTTAAAATGGAGACAGAGAACACAGAACTTGTATGTGCAATTAATCAAATTATTCACCGCCATGCAAATGCCCAAACCTCTCCCTATTTTAAAGATGTAGAAAGTTATGTTGAATGTTAAAAAAAATAAGCAAATTTTGCTGTGCATACTAGTGTTTTTGGTATTTCAGTTAGTCTATGGCGTAGCTAAACGCATAAATCTTGTTAATGCTCAGTACCAGTTAACACAACATATTGAAAATAGAATCGCAAAAGACTTAAATCGCTTACCTTTGCCTGATCCGAATAAAAGCAGTGCTGGCAATGACTTGGCCGTGGCAAATTACATTACGGCATTAAATGAAAAATTAACGCACCATCCTCTATTACCAAAGGTATTGGCTATTCAGTCAAATAAGTACGATGTTGGCTCAAATCGTAAAGTTATAACCCATCAATTTAGTACGCCTACACAAGTAGTGCGATTTGCTTTCTCGCTGAAAAAATTGGGTTTATTTGATTATTTTTCGTGGTTGGCACTCATCGCAAGTATCGGATTTTATTTTTTAGTTAACTACCGCTATGACTTGAAGTTAACAAAAAACAATTTGGTAGTAGAGAATATTGACGAAGAGCGAGCGAGATTGGTTATCGACCTTGAACAGAAATTGCTGATCAACAGTCGTACTCACACAAGCGTACCACTCGCCAATAAGCCATTATGTTTTTATACAGCATTGATAGAATATTGCATGGCGCAACCAGATGTTTTACTTAACCAAAATAAAGAGCTGCCAGATGAACTTGTTAGCCTTGCAAACAAGTATTTTTATCGTTTAACAGAATTAGGACACACTATTCGTAAAAGGCCGAACTTTTCAAATAGTTTAGAGAAAACGCTAAGTGAAATTCGCGCTGCGCTAGATGAAATTCTATTGGATGATATTGAACTAAAAGACATGCTCTATCCACCAAAAGCCCATGGAGAAGGGTCACGTTCAAAGCTTCATCATTACGGATTACGTAATGTTGATACTGATCAAATTGAAATAATCGGTAAATAAATGTGAGAATTCAGTCGATGATACGTATTATGCTTTTAAGTTTCTGAGGCGTCTGCGTTTATCGACCTCTAATTTAATAAGTTTTTGAGTTATTAAAATTTGGTAACGCGTTTAACTTTGATTCTCGCAATTTAGCAAAACCGAGTAGACGTGGTGAAAAATACGGGTTCTATCATTTTAACGATTGTTATTTATTCGGTTTTTTCGCTGTTAGCAACTTCAATTTCTACTTTGTCAAGCGTGATAAAATTCATTTGAGGATCATTCGAAGTTAGCTCCGGTAGCTAAAATATCTAATTTGGTTTTTATGTTTCTAATTAAATCAAATACGCAAACCAATTAAAAAACTTATTTTTGTAGTAGGGCCTAGCTTGGGAACGCTAGCTTTATGCTATGAAAGGTAAAAGACGTAAGTGTTAGCTTACGCCTTTTAGCAGGGAGGTTTTAAATCTTAGTTGCATCAACCGGAGAGTTTTGCAAAAAGTAATTTTTCAATACTTCAGCGTCAATGGTATCAGTTGCAACAAAATGCGGATGCTTTGTCATATTCGGGTAGCCATCACCGCCTGCCGCATTATAGCTATTAAGTGTAAAACGATAGCGTTTATTGGCATCAAAAGGTTTATTATCGATACTGATTATGCTTAATTGGTCATTTTCTTTTTTAAATTCAATGCCATAAAACTGGCAGTACGCGCCTGAATCTGGCGGGAAGCTCGCTGCTAAACTGATGTAATCAATTAGCTCTTGGCCTTTAAGTTCAAGATAGGTAATACGGTTTTTAAATGGGTGAACCTGCAAAATATCTTTGTAGCTAACGTCGCCCGCTTTAATTGAATCGCGAATACCACCGCCGCTAATAATACCGAAATCTGCACCGACACTTTCACTTTGTGCTTTCGCAATCAAACGGCCTAGATTGGTTTGTACAAAGCGAACTTTGTTACGCGAACCTTCTAAATCACCAATTAATTCACCAATCGGCTGCGAAATTTTTGCTGAACCTTTTTCTTGGTACGGTGTTAAAAATGCGAGCATTTTCGGATCTTCCGGGATCTTTTCTGATGCAAGCTTTTTAACGGTTTGACCATCTTGCTTTGTTTCGCGCAGCATATTAACCGGAATAAGGTCATAGTTTAGTAATGTAAGCGCGTTATTTTTCAGTGAAAACTCGGCTTTACCCACATACTTACCCCATTCATGCGCTTGCATGATCCATGTGCCGTTTTGACGATCAGGACGACATTCATCACCTGGTAGAAAGTCGCTATCAGCAGTATTGTCACCTTCCATACAAACAGGTTCTTGTGAATGTCCACCAATAATAAGATCCAACGCACCTGCATTAAGTGTACGGGCCAAAGTCACGTCGCCCGGTGCGTTAATGCCATGTTTGGCATCAACGTAATGCCCCATGTGCGTTACGGCAATTGTAATATCGGGTTGGTAGGTTTTTTCGAGTTTTTCTAGTAAAGGAGCCGCAGCATCTGCGGGTGTACGAAACTCAAAATGACCTACATAATCAGGGTTTGCGATTTTAGCCGTATCTACAGTGGTTAAACCAATTACCGCAATTGTTAAATCATCACGTTTAATGATTTGGTAAGGCTGGTAGGCGTGTTCCCCCGTTTTTTTGTTAAATATGTTTGCCGAGAGCAGCGGGAAGTTTGCCCACGCAATTTGTTTATCTAGAATCTCTAGAGAATTATCAAACTCGTGATTACCGATAGCCATGGCATCGTAGCCAATTAAGCTCATGCCTTTAAAATCTGGTTCAGCGTATTGTAAATCGGATTCAGGTACGCCAGTGTTTATGTCACCACCTGATAACAACAGTACTTGATGATTTTTCGCTTTTGCTTCAGCACGCAAACGGTCAATAAGCGTTTTTCTTGCGGCCATACCATACTCACCTTGCCCATTGCGCCAAAAGCGCCCGTGGTGGTCATTGGTGTGCAAAATGGTGAGCTTTTGCTCATTATTTGTCGCGTAGCTGTTGTTCATAAACAGCATAGAGAGTGCTAAAAAGGTGAAAGAGCGCACAGTAATCATTATAAATTTCGGCAGTTAATTAACAAACGCTATTATTCTAACCATCACAATAAAATTATGGGCGGACAATTGTCCGGTTATGTGGGCCGAAATCGCAAAACCTCGTAATTATTGTTAAAGGAGTGTTATTAATTGTAATTATCACGTGAGTTTTATAGCCATATTGGCAAATAATCGGTAAGCTGCTTTCGATAAAAATTAACAAAATATTCACGGGAAATTATGGACAAGCTAAAACTATCTCTCTTAGCTGCTGGCTTATTTGCGGGCGCTGCGCAGGCAACGATTGTTGAGGTTCAAACTACACAAGGCAACTTTCAAATAAACCTGTTTGATGAAACTACACCAAAAACAGTCGAGAACTTTCTCAAGTATGTTAATGACGAGCGTTACAATGAAGTGGTGTTTCACCGCTTAATAACGAACTTCGTGCTGCAAGGTGGTGGCTACACTTATGAAGGTAGTAAGTTTATACCTATCGATACCTATGGTACTGTGGTAAATGAGCCTGTTTATTCTAACGTACGTGGCACCATTGCCATGGCAAAAGTTGAAAATGATTCAAATAGTGCGACGAGTCAGTGGTTTATCAATCTTAAAGATAATAGTGGCGATCTAGATCTACAAAACGGTGGTTTTACGGTATTTGGTCAAGTAATTGGTGAAGGCATGGATTTAATTGACCAATTATCAAATTTTGAGTGTAACACGGTACCTTTAACAAATACGACCAATGATGAGTGTGCAGACTTTAAAAATGGTAATGCATCGCTTGGCGCTGAACGTTTAATTACCATCGAAAATGTCACGATTATTGATAGCAACACTGACACCGCAAGTGATTTAACACCAAAGGAAAATACGTTAATAAAAGAGCAGCCAAAGCCGCCAGTAACGTCGGATGATTCAGGTGGTAGTTTTGGCGCATTATTGGGCTTAATGGCGAGTGCGTTAATTTGGCGACGCAAGCGCAAGCCTGTGCTAGCGCGCTAATGCAAAATCTCATTTGTTGACAAACCGTTACAAATAATACAATTAAAGTATTGCATTTAATCACTGCTTTTTTATAGTGGAATAAATGTATATCAATTCACTTAATTGATTAATCATTTTAGCAGGCTATATTTTATGCCTCAGCGTTTCATTTATCCAACGCGCTAGGTGATTACCTATTTAGTAGAATTGGTATTAAAAAACGCTCTATGACAAGACATTAGAGCGTTTTTTGTATTTATAACTCTAGGGAACCATTATGAAAAAAGCACTTAGCCTAAGTGCATTAGCACTGGCTGTATTAGTTGGCTGTAATGCAACTAACCAAGCTAATACCTCTTCGAATAATCCAAATCTTTACGCAGAATCACTGGTTGTTAGCCCGAACGATAACCGCGAATACAAAACATTAAAATTAAGCAACGAGATTGAAGTTGTTTTAGTGTCGGACCCAAGTGTTGATAAATCTGCTGCAGCACTCAGTGTGGGCGTTGGCTTATTGCATGACCCAATGACACAACAAGGTATGGCGCATTATTTAGAGCATATGTTGTTTTTAGGCACTGAACGTTTCCCTGACACCAACGAATATTCAGAGTTTATGACCAAAAATGGTGGTGCTCATAACGCATATACGTGGTTAGATATTACCAACTATATGTTCAAAGCGAACAACGATGCATTTGAAGAAGGACTTGATCGTTTTTCTGACTTCTTTAAGTCACCGAAGCTTTACCCAGAGTATACAGACAAAGAAAAGAACGCAGTAAACGCTGAATGGTCAATGCGCCGCGAGCTTGATTTCTTTGGTCAGTTTAAACTAGCGCGTAAAATGATGGGCGAACACCCAGCAAACCGCTTTTTAATCGGTAATTTAGAAACCCTTGGTGATAAAGAAGGCAGCAAGCTACACACCGAAACCGTTGCCTTTTTTGATAAATACTATTCATCAAATATCATGAAAGTAGCCTTACTCAGCAATAAGCCACTTGCTGAGATGGAAGCGCTAGCGAATAAATACTTTTCAGATATTAAAAATAAAAATATTGAAAAGCCGACTGTTACAGCGAAAGTTGATTTAACGAAAGTTGGCGGTAAAAAGGTATTTTATAAGCCAAACAAAGACGTTAAACAATTAACACTCGACTTCACAATTGAAAATAACAGCGACCAATTTGCGCTTAAACCAAATCGTTTTCTGTCATACCTAATTTATTCAGAAATGCCGGGCACACCCGCTACGCTATTACGTGAAAAGGGCTGGATCTCAGATCTAGGTGCTAATGCATCGCCTTCACATTATGGCAACTATGGTACGTTCTCAATTGATGTAACGTTAACCGATAGTGGTATGGAACACCGTGATGAGATTGTTGCTATTATCATGCAGTACATTGACCTTATTCGTGAAAAAGGCGTTGATAAAAAGTACTTTGATGAAATCAGAACATCACTTAATAACCAGTTCAAATTCTTAGAAAAAGGCGATGAATTTGGTTATGTATCTAACCTCGCTGGCGCAATGCAAGTGTATCCAACGAATCATGTGATTAACGCACCATATTATTATGGTCAGTTTGACGAAAAAGCAATTGAACAAGTGCTTGGTCAACTTAGACCAGAAACGTTAAAAATTTGGTATGTAAGCCAAAAAGAAGAAACAGACAGTACACTTCATTTCTATGATGGTAACTACCGCATTGCTGATATTTCACAAGACGAAATTAACAGCTGGAAAGCGCCAACAAACCTTGCAATGAACTTGCCTGCAGTAAACCGCTTATTGCCAGAAAGCTTTGATTTAAAAGCCACGGGCGATGAAATTAAAGAGAAACCGCAACTTGTTCACGACACTAAGCATATTAAAGTATGGCAGTTTGCGAGCAAAAACTTCTCGCATCAGCCAAAAGGCATGCTGAAAGTGTATATTAATAACCCAGCAACGCTTAGTGATATGGACACGGCGATTCTATTATCGGTTTGGCAAGACCTATACAGTAAGAATGTTGTTGCGTTGAATACAGAAGCAGGGGTGGGCGGTATGTCTATGAGCCTTTCTGATTCAAACGGTGTGGTATTTACTGTAAATGGTTTTACCGACAAACAAAGCGAATTAATTGTAGCCGGTATGAACGAGTTACGTGTTGCGCCAACCGAACTTGAGTTTAACCAAGCGAAAGATCGTTTCTTACGTGCTGTTGCAAACAAGAGCAAAAACTTCCCTTACAGCCAAGCATTCAATGCGTTTTATAAAGTAACAAGCCAAGGCAGTTATGAAGATGCAGCACTGATTGAACGTGCTAAATCGCTTTCAATTAGCGATTTAAATAAGGTAATGGAGCAGGTACTTAATAACAACCAAGTACGCGTATTTATGTTTGGTAACTACGACCAGAATGACGTGAAAACCGTTGTATCTAGTCTTGAAAAGGCGCTACCTAACGAGGTGACAACAACGCAATACGCACGTGCGAAAGCGTGGTTACCAAAAGCTGGTCAAGTATTTAGCGTACAACGTGATATTGACGTAGCCGATGTTGCTTTAGTTGATATGCATATGCACCCAGTAAAAGGTAAGAAACAAGAAGCGCAAGGGCTTGTTTTACAAGGCCACTTTAGCAATAAAGTATTTGATAAATTACGCACCGAAGAGCAACTAGCGTACGCAGTAGGTGGCTTTAGCACCACGCTTGACGACTATGTTGGTTTTGGTATGTACATTCAAACACCAGTTAAAGGACCAGGTGAAATGCAGGCACGTTTCGATGAATACAAGCTTGAGTATAAAAAAGAGCTCGATGCAATTAGCGAAGAGACGTTTGCACAACTTAAAAATGCGGTACTGATCAAGCTAAACGAGCAGCCGAAAAACCTAGGTGATGAGCTAAGACCATACTTGTCAGATTGGTATGAAGAAAACTTTGATTTCAACTCAAAAGCTGAGCTGATTAAAGAAGTAGAGCAAGTAACACTTGCTGATGTTAAAGACTTTTACGCAAAAACGGTACTAAATAAAGATGCAGCGCGCTTAAACGTGCAAATGCGCGGTACAAAATTCGCGGACAAGGCATTTGGCAAAATTGAAAATCAGACGATTATTTCTGACATTACAAATGCAGGTAAGGTACTTGATTATCAAAAGTAATTGATAGTTTTTTGTGAAAGGCGAGCAAATGCTCGCCTTTTTTATGCGTCACAATTGTTCAATATAAACTCAATATTCGCGTCACATTTGCTTCATATGCTGCACTTAAAACAGCTTTATGGCCAATGTTATGATCCATGTCGACCAAGTAATCGCAAAACAATTTCCGCAACTTATAAATAACTCTTTGCTTTATAAATCAAGCAGCAAATTATTAAAAAATTTAATGCATGAAGGTGATTTTCATCAATTTGAAAATGATTTTCCGCATTTATCAGGGCTTGATTTTGTAGAGCAAGTACTTGATTACTTTGATGTTAGTTATTCTGTGCGAGATAGCGAAAAGCTGCATATTCCCGCATCAGGGCGTTTGGTGATAATCGCCAATCACCCAATTGGCTCGCTCGACGCATTGGCACTGATTAAATTAATTAGTGAAGTGCGTAGCGATATTCGCGTGATGGCAAACCAGCTGCTTTATAGCCTAGCGCCGCTACAAGAAATGTTAGTACCGGTTGATAACATTAAAGGCACAACCAGCAAAATTACTGTCAATCGCATAAAAGAACATTTGAGCAATGAAGGTGTGTTGTTAATCTTTCCTGCTGGTGAAGTATCACGTTTAAGGCCAACAGGGGTGCGCGATACCTTTTGGCAAAAAGGCTTTTTGAAAATCGCAAAAGCGTATCAAGCGCCCATACTGCCAATGCATGTTGATGCTAAAAACTCCCCCATGTTTTATAGCGTATCAATGCTTTATAAACCGCTTGCGTCGTTCTTGTTAGTGAATGAAATGTTTAAGCAACGCAAACGTAATTTTCCTATACGCATCGGCGCACTTATTCCATATAGCGCGTTTAATGATTCATCGCTTCACGATACGCAGTTAACTAAACTGTTTAAAAAACATATTTATGCCATAGGTGACGGTAAACCAGGCTATTTTCAAACGGAAAAATGCATTGCCTTGCCAGAGAACAAAGCTAATTTGAGCCGATTAATTCGTGAAAAATGTAAATTGCTTGGGGAAACCCATGACGGAAAGATGATCTACTTATATCAGCATGGTGATAGCTGCGTAATTATGCGTGAAATTGGCCGCTTACGCGAAATCGCGTTTCGTGCGGTGGGCGAGGGCACAAATCAAAAGCGCGATATAGATAAATACGATAGCGATTATTTGCACTTGATTTTATGGGATAAAGACGAACTAGAAATTGTCGGCGCATACCGATTTGGACGTGCTGATGTTTTAACACAAAATGCAAAAAGTGCCGGATTATACTCATCAACGCTAGTGAATTTCAAAGACGAAATGGCACCTTATTTTGCAAAAGGACTCGAGCTTGGTCGCAGTTTTGTGCAGCCAAAATACTGGGGCAAACGCAGTTTGGATTACTTATGGTTTGGTATAGGCGCGTATTTGCAGCATCACCCTGAAATTCGCTATCTATTTGGCCCTGTTAGTATAAGCGGCACGTTACCTGAACCTGCAAAAGATCAGCTGGTAAGCTTTTACTCCCATTACTTTGCTCATCAAAGCACATTAGCAACATCAAACAATCCGTATCGCTACACAAACACGAATGAATTGCCAAATTACACAAACGACTATAAAGAAGACTTCAAAGCACTAAAAAGCACATTGGCAGTGCAAGGTGTGGCGATCCCCACTTTATACAAACAATATACCGAGTTGTGTGAGCCTGGCGGCGTTAAGTTTTTGTGTTTTGGTGTTGATCCAGACTTTAACAATAGTGTTGATGGTCTTGTTTTAGTTGATTTAAATACATTGAAACAAAACAAACGAAAACGTTATTTAAATCAGTAGATTTACCTGCAGGAATATGTCAGGTTAATAAGAAAACAAAAAGGGTTTTGTTGTGATATCTGTTATTCCTCTTTACGCGGCGCTGCTAGGCTTGATTTACATTTATTTGAGTGTGGCAACGCTAACGCGCCGCAAAAAAATTCTCGTCGCGTTAGGCGATGGCGGCGACAAACTGCTGCAAAAGAAAATGCGAGCGCACGGTAACTTTCAAGAATACGCTCCAATTAGTGTAATATTAATCGGATTTACCGAATACCTAGGTGCTGCATCACTGTTTGTTCACGGATTAGGTGTTGCACTGCTTGTTGGGCGTATTTCTCATGCCTATGGTGTGAGCATGCTACATGAAAAATTAGTATTTCGCGTAACAGGCATGACATTAACCTTCTCATCTATTTTGCTTAGCAGTATCGCAATACTCTATCTTTTATATCGTTAATAAATCGCTTTAAAATTCAGTGAGGTTAGTTATGGCTAATAATCAGTATACGCCGCCAAAAGTGTGGCAATGGCAAGCGGGAAACGGCGGCAAATTTGCTAGTATTAATCGTCCCGAGTCAGGTGCGACCCACGATAAAACCTTGCCTCAAGGAACACATCCGCTACAACTTTATTCGCTTGCTACGCCAAATGGTGTAAAGGTAACGATTCTACTCGAAGAACTAATTGAAGTGGGCATACAAGACGCTGAATACGACGCCTACTTAATTGATATTATGGAAGGCGAACAGTTTAGTTCAGGTTTTGTTGAGATTAATCCTAACTCTAAAATTCCTGCGTTGCTCGATACCTCTGCATCGCCCGCTACACCTGTGTTTGAATCAGGCGCTATTCTGCTTTACCTCGCTGAAAAATTTAATTGCTTTATTCCACAAAATGCAAATGATAGGGCGAAATGTTTATCTTGGCTGTTTTGGCAAATGGGCAGCGGCCCGGCATTAGGTGGCGGGTTTGGTCATTTTTACGCGTATGCTCCTGAGCCACTGGAATACCCAATTAACCGATTTACTATGGAAGTAAAACGCCAGTTGGATCTACTAAACAAACACTTAGCAAACAATAAATACATGTGTGGTGACACCTACACTATTGCTGATATGGCAATTTGGCCCTGGTACGGTGTATTGGTACGTGGCGATTTATATGACGCTGCTGAGTTTTTAGCGGTAGATGAATACCCACATTTAAAGGCATGGGCAGACCGTATATTTGAACGACCAGCGGTACAACGTGGCCGCAGAGTAAACCGCAGTTGGGGCGATGAAAGTGAGCAATTGCATGAGCGCCATAGTGCGGACGATTTTAATTAAACTGTAAAGGCCAACACGCTCTAGTTATATTTAAAATAAAATTGTATATTTTATTTGTTTTTCAGTTGTAAGGATAAATGTGAAAAATATCGCGCTACAAGAATTAACCACTGCCGATGCTGAATTCATTTTTAACTTAGTAACGCAAGCGAGTTTTAGAGAGCACATTGGTGATAAAGGGGTGTATGACCTAACCAGTGCTGCAAAACACCTTGAAGAAAAGTACATTCAGCCCTACCAGCAATATGGATATGGGTTATGGGGTATAAAAGATCTCGACCGTGATTGTTTTGTTGGCGTATGTGGTTTAGTTACACGCCCCGATTTTGATATTCCTGATCTTGGCTATTCGTTACTTGATGAGTTTACAAAGCAAGGTTATGTGGCAGAAGCCGCGCGCAAAACCATTGAACGTGCCCGCAGTAAACACGGCTTTGACACATTAAATGCCATCACTTCACCCACTAATAATGCGTCAATTAACGTGCTTGAAAAACTTGGCTTTAAGTTTATTAAGCAATTTGAACTTGCCGGTTATGACGGGGTTTCTAACCTTTATCAATTAGCGCTTTAAGCTCAGTTGCAACCGCGTTGTTGACATTGTTCCACGCACTATTTAGCGCGCTAACAAGCGGGCCGTAGCCGTCATCGTTAAGCGATACAGCTTGATTAAAGCCTTGGCTATACACGATAGTAGCCGAGGTATGCTCAAGTTTATATACTGTCACTATGCCTGCTATTACACCTTCGCCGTTTTGATTCGCTTGAAACTTAGTCAGATAATAATCTACGCGAAAGGTTGGTAACGTGGCATTAATTGCAGATTCTAACTGTAGGGGAATAACACGGCTTTGCGACAACTGGTTATCCAGATTAACCACGCTTGCTTGCAGTAACAATTCACTGGGACTGCTGCTCCACAAATGGCCGTTGGCGCTTTGAATTTGTAGTGGCGCAACCTCAACAGCAATACCACGATTGGCAAGATGCCCGGTTAACTTAGGGTTACTCACGATAATATTAGCGCGCGCTTGTTTGCCTAATTTACTTGGCGCAAATTCGCCACCATCAAGCTGGTAATAACTAATAGTGTCAACTTGGCTGCTACACCCGCCCAATAATAAAAAAAGAACTGAAACCAGTAAAATACGCATTGTGTTATTGTTTCCTTGGGGTTGGATCGGTTGCCAATTGTTTATCAAAAATAAACATATTAGGTTGCTCGTTTAAGCCTTTTGACAACGGCTGCAATTGCTCTGCTAATTGTTTTAACTGATCAAGTGTGCTGTTTAATTCGTGATAAATAGCTGAACCTTTTTCGTAATCTGACATGGTTTTTTCAAACTGCAACATGGTTTCATCAAATGTTGCCATCGATTTTTCTACTTGCGCTAAGGTTTCATTAAACTCATTAGGCAGAGTTTGCGTGTCTTTACGATTTAACAGTTCGCGCAGTTCAACGGCGAATGTGTTGTATTCGTTCATTGTTTTATCAAAACTATTAAGCGGTGTTTGCATATCTAAATTATTAAACTTCGCTAGTAATTCCGATACTTGGTTCGCCATTACGCTAAAGCCACTAGAGGTGCTTGGAAACACTTTTAAGCCAGCAAATTCAGATTGCTGAAATGGCTCAACATCTTGGTATAAATCAAAATCAATATAAATTGAACCCGTGAGTAAATTACCAGTTTTAAGGGATGCTCTTAAGCCTTTTTCAATCCAGCCATCTAGGCTATTTTGCCAGAACTCTTTGGCAATTTTGGTATCGTGGAAGATACGCTTATATTCAATTTTAATCTTAACCGGTACAGCCGTACTGTCAGTTGAAAAATGGGCAGGCCGATTATCAATCACTAACATCGCAGGTGCTTCTTCAACGGTGCCAATACGAATACCGCGATATTCAACTGGCGCACCCGGTGTTAAGCCGCGAATTGATTGCTCAAACTGAATAACATAATAATCGTACTCGTCGTAGCGATGTTCTAGCGCTTTTTGGTAATCGCTGTTTAGTCTGAATGTTTGGTTTTGCTTAGCCAAAGCATCGGGTTTTTCGCCTTCAGGAATAGCAAACGAAATACCGCCTTTCAGCATTTTTGCCAGTGAACTGGTTTTAAAATTAATCCCATCCGCCGATAGGTCAACTTCAATCGCTGAGTTTACCCAAAACACCACATTTTCTGTGACCAGATTTTCATAAGGTGAGCGAATAAAAATGCCATAACGCATAATCTGCTGTTGCCAATCAAACTTAGCAGTTTCAACTTGCCCAACACTGTACCCGTTATAATAAATTGTGGTACCCACATCGATTACATTGGTATTTTTACTGGTAAGCAAATAGCGCTGACCTTTTATGTTATCGGGAATTTGAGGCGGCGTATCTAATAGCGTAAATTGACGTGTTCTGGCATCACTTTCACCCGGTAAAAATTCAAAATAAACACCCGATAACAAAGTGTTTAACCCAGAAATACCGGTTTCGTCGATGCGTGTTTTAACAATCCATATTTTTGCATCTTGATTAAGTAAATGCTCGTAATCTTTGTCAATTACCGCGCGTGCAACAACTGTGGTTTGGTCTTCAGCAAGGCGTACTTGGGCAATGACACCCATCTTTACGCTGCGTACTTTAATTTCTGTTTTGCCGGGGATCACACCTTCTGCATTTGGCATAGTAATGTAAATAGTCGTGCCTTGGCTTTGTTGGTATTGATAAAACATCCAACTTGCAACAAACACGGCAATAAGTGGAATGATCCAGATAGGTGAGAGCGTTCGCTTTTTACTAATAGCGGCAGTAGGGCTCATTCAGAAAACCTCTTTTTATCCCAGATTAAACGTGGGTCGAATAGTTGCGCAGCAATCATAGAGGTGATCACCATAATTGCAAAAAAGATTGCACCAACACCAATTGTTATCGACATTAAAACGCCTAATTGTACTAATGAAACTAAAATAACCACAACAAACACATCGATCATCGACCATTTGCCAACAAGCTCTATTAAAACATAAGCACGTGCTGCTTGTTTTCTACTAATGTGTTGTTTTTTTGTAACTAAATAACACAGCCAAAATAATACAAACAATTTGCCGATAGGAATACAAATACTGGCTATGAAAATAATGATAGCGATTGGGTACGAGCCAATCTGCCACAGTGTAAAAACACCATTAAGAATAGTGGACGGTTCGTCAATTGAGAAAATCCAAGTGTGCATTATCGGGAAAAAATTCGCTGGTATATAACAAATTAGCGACGTGATGGTAAATGCTAAAACCCATTGAATATGTTGCGTATTGCGTACCGACGTTTTGCTATTACAGCGCGAACACATATCGTCGTAAGTTAATAACTGACAAACATGACAAGCCCGCAAATTTTGATTTTTAGCGCGCGAGCCTAAGCTTTCATCAATTGCTATTTTGTTTTGGTCGGCGAGCTGTAGCCACAAACTATGGCTATCGTAATAATATAGCGTGAGTGAATAACACAGCACAAAAGCGGAAAACGCCCAAAAACTTAAACCAAAGGTAATTTCAGCCATTGCCATAATTTTAATCATGCTGATCAGCACGCCAATTAGGAATATTTCCGACATAACCCAAGGTTTTAAGTAGTAAATCGTTTTTAAGCAAAATCGCGAAAGCGGCTTAGGTAACACATACAATGCCCCCATATGAAGCGGAATAAACAGTGTTAATAACACAAAAGGCAAACCAATAATGGTGATATCAATCAGTGCGGCGACGAAAAAGTTATCTTGATAAAACAATATTTTTGCCGCGTCGAGCAAATTGATGGTTTGGCTTAATCCTTGATTGCTAAACGAGATAAATGGGTAGAGTAAGGCGCTAAACAGCAAGATAAGTGACGCGATGCTGAGCGCAACCACTTTTTGAGCGCGCGCGTTAATTGTGCGGCTTAATAAGGTATGACAATTTGGGCAATAGGCATGCTCCCCATGGCTGAGCGTTGGGATAGTGACTATTTGATCGCAGTGATGACACGCGAGTTGTATTTCCATTCAGGTGCTTACTTTGTCTTGTTACTCTTTGATTTTCTTATATCCTTGATTGTAAGGCAAGAAATTGTGCTAGGATATTTGCTCTAATAACAACAAAGGACAACAACCATGGCGCAATCAATTGGACTGACTAAACGGCTGCTGTGTCGTTGCTATCACATGGCGTTACGCATTGCCTTGTTTGTTTATCCTATTCCACGACCAAAGTGCTTTAAAAGCGCGCAAATCGATATCTGGCTTGCTGAATTAAAACAACAAGGTATTGAACGTCTATTGGTGGTTACCGACAAAACCTTGCTTACACTAGGTATAGCAGAGTCTGTCATTACTGCCCTTGAAAGTGCTGGCATTCGCACCTCTATTTATTCAGATATTTTACCTGATCCCGATATTAACGAAATTGAGTCGGGCTTTACGCTTTATACACAAGATAAGTGCCAAGGCATTGTTGCAATTGGCGGTGGCTCGGTGATTGATGGCGCAAAACTAATAGGGGTGCGTGCAGCAAAGCCGCATAAAACACTCACGCAATTACGTGGCTTATTTAAAGTGATGCGCCGTTTACCACCGCTAACCGCAGTGCCAACTACCGCAGGTACAGGCTCAGAAACAACGGTTGCAGCGGTGGTTTCAAACCGTAAGCAGCAGGACAAATTCGCAATTGCAGATTACTGCTTAGCGCCAAAATACGCGTTATTAATGCCTGAATTAAGCCAAGGCTTACCGCCATTTATTACCGCCACAACCGCTATGGATGCATTAACACATGCAATAGAAGCATTTATAGGTATTAACGGCACGCAATTTACTAATCAAAAAGCGTTAAGCGCATGCAAACTTATTTTTGATAATTTTCCATTAGTGATTCAAGAGCCAAGTAATATCAAGGTACGAGAAAACCTGCTAAACGCATCCTTTTATGCGGGCGAAGCGTTTACTCGCACATCGGTCGGGTATGTGCATGCCATTGCCCATCAGCTTGGCGCAAAATATCACGTGGCCCATGGCCTTGCTAATGCCATCTTGCTGGATGTGGTGTTAGCGGAGTATGGCGAGAAAATACATGATAAATTGGCCCTTATTGCTGATTATTGTAAGCTAGGTGATAACAAAATTGACGACCGATCACAAAAAGCGATGCTGGTGATTGAAACAATACGTGAATTAAAAGGATTGGCGAATCTTCCAACCAAAGTAGATGAGCTTGATGCTACGGATATCCCAGATATAACAAGGGCAGCCATGAAAGAAGCACACCCTGATTATCCTGTGCCAGAGTTTTGGTCAAGCAATCGGTTTGATCACGTTTTACAGCAAGTTTTAACGTAAAACTCTGGGTGGCTCTTTATATTGTTATTGGTTTTAGGGGGGTATGTGTTAGGTGGAGGGCTGTAGTGAACGAGTTTGTGACTTTGATAAAACTATTAAACATAAACCTCCCTTTCTATAATAAAGCCCATCCATGGGCTTCATGTTACTTTTCTTTGCTTCGCCAAAGATAAAGTAACCAAAAGAAAGGCGACCGCACTATCAAACTTAATCCTCAAAGCAACTTTGAATTTATTGATAAGCGCCATGATACGGCATCCATGCCTGAGTATGGCTTACTCAACTCGCTACGCTCCTTGTTTCGCATTATCAATTCAAACTTGATTCTCGGGTTTGATAAAAGCGGACAAGAACTTTAGCACCAGCCTTTAAGGTCGATAATGAGCGAACAGCGGACGTTGAGATTTTTTAAACCCTTACTTTTCAGCCTCTGAATTTAAACCTTTCCCCCATATTCAAGAAAATGCGCAAATTGCGCACTTTTGTCTTTCTCAAAAAATTAACCACATGTATTTTTAATAATACTGGCAACTAGTTATCAACTTTTTTAAAACTAACCCATTCAGAAAAGTGCGCGATTTGCGCACTATTAAATTGTTAACTGCCAAAGGAAAGTTATGAGTGATTTTGAGTGGACTGCTTTTTGGAGCTATTCTCATTCAAGTCATAACAATGACCTCAGATTATTATCTTGAACTTCCATTCAATATTTATGTAGAGAATATTCTGTCGGTAGTTGATTCGGTATTAATGCTATTGGTTGCCATTGCATTTTCTAAGTTAGTTAAGAAAGTAGACTCGGGTGTGTAACCAATTGATTTTTGCCTCTTATCGGGGCGTAATGTGTTTTTCTAATTTATGAATAAATTTAGAGTTTTATTAGTCCCTGCAGCTGGTTTAATAGGAGCGCTATTAGGCTATTTTCTTGCGCCGCCACAACCACTGTATCCCTTTGCAGGCGAAAAGCATGAACTTGAACTCATTTACTATATTGAGCTTCATATAATCATCTATTTAGGTTTCTTTTCAGCATGCTTTACATTTTTATCTTCTAAGCTCCTTAAAACTTCCATAAGTTTAGCCATCGGCTCATTAATTTCAGTTGGTTTATTTATTTGCGCAGTAGATGATTTAAGGAGCGGTGCTATACCTTACTACAGTTTTCGAGAAATAGTTGCATATGTAATTGGTTGTATTTCTTGGTATGGTATCGTTTATTTGCTTAGTAGCTTTTTCAATAAAAACAAAGTGGTATAAACACATAGCAAAGCAAATTAAAAGGTCGGACAAAAAACAGTTGGCTTTGTTCGTATCTCACAAATTATAGCCAACTTTTTTAGCCGTTTATTTGCGGCGTTACGAATGACAGTTGTTGGCACGTATCTGCCTGTCAGAATTTAATTATCCCTTTTAGGCAATTTTGGCGTTTCAAATCACACTTACTTTGCGAATACTTAATATCAAACGCGACGCATAAATTTTCATACGATTGCGCCGCGATTGATTAACGTTTATAAGCTGAGGTTACTCGGCTAGGGTTTTTAGTTGAGTAATTTTATAGCCGCTTGTCGCGTTCGTATCTTCTTCCAAAATCAAAATGTAATTTCCGGTTTGTGAAAAGTCGATATCTGCCATTTGTAAGACGCTGATAGTTTGGTTGTTTACTTCATAAGTGACGGTTACATCGTAACTTTGCGAATCTAACGTCACCGATTTTGTCGCGAATGCGTCAATGTTTTTGATGTAGCTTGTGGTGTCGTCAATGGTTTCATTACCCTCGGTAAAATAAATATCGACTTTGGCGATATTGGTATCATATGGTGAATGATCAATCAGGTTAACAACCTGCACATTATGCGATACCGCGTTAGGCGTTAAATCTTCAGTAATCGATATCATTGCAGGATAATCGTCAGTATGCTGATAGAAAATACTGATAAGCGAGGTGTTTTTGTTAACTGCTTCAACAAAATTATTCACGATAGGGTTATTTGAGCTATCTAACATCGACAGTGTAAAGGTACCTGCATTCGCTGGAAAATAATCGGTTACTGTGTCGGATGGGGTTGCAGGCGTTGTAATATCGTCCTTGGTGCTAAGCGCATTAAAGGTAACGGCTGGGTACTCATCAATCGCATTGTAAAAACGCATTTGCGACATGGCATCAACATGGGTCAGCGAGGTAACGCTTGACCCATCAGAAACTAAATCAAGTGTAATACCACCTGGTTGCGATGAAAAGCTTGGGCGTAACATGGCAATATAGCTTTGTTCATCATCTAGCTCCACCATGCTCGATTGAAAAATAACCTCATCGCTGCCAGCGAGGGTGATGTAAAAGGTGTAATGATCTTCGCTTTTTTCTTGCAGCTCAGGTAGTGCTAAATATTGGGTTGAAGTTAATAGCTCGGCATCCACAAAAGCGTAATCGTCTTTAGCAAGGTAAATATCGTATTCTTGCTGATCTGAAATGGTATTAATGGCGCTGATTTGAATTTTGTCTTCGCCGTCAAATTCGCTAATTGCAAATTCGTCAATGCGTGGCTCGTTGTAGTCGCCCGATAAGACTTTTAATAGTTTTACATCGCTTTTAATGGCAAGTGTGTCGTCGTCATTTAGTAGCGGTATATAGTCATCGTTATCGTTTAAATAAACGTAGTTTAACGTGTAGTCGTCACGGTTATAGTTATGGCGGGTGGTTACTTCACCAAACGTTGCGCCGGTGCGTACGGTATTGTCGATTTCTAGATAAACCGTTGGGCTGTTGGCACTGGCATTATACATTTGTACGAAACCTGTGCCTGAAGAGTCGTCACTGCTACCGCAGGCTGCAAGCATAGAAATGGCGAGGAACAGCGTTGTATTTTTAACATTTATCATTATTGTTTTTCCATGAGTTGGGTTGTTATCTACCCTGAGTATGTCATGGGAAAATCAATGATATAACCATTTTTACCTACTATTACAATGGGTTACAATAAGTCACGTGAGTAACATATTCTCACAGTTTTAGTAAGTAAAACGTACCCCAACATAAAAGCGCCTGCCATTGCGATAAACTGCTTTTGGTGAGTAATGACTGCCTTCGTAGAGGTAGCTAATTTCGTCACCGAGGTTTAACCCTTCAAGATTAAGCGATAAATTCTCATTGATATGATAGCTAAATGTGGCGTCAATTTGCGAAAAGTCATCTTGCATTTCAAGGCCAACGCCGGTGGCGAATTCTGTACGATAGTTGTGGGAAATACGGGCACTCAGCCATTCATTTTCAAAGTAACCGGTTAGGTTAAAGGTATGCTCTGAGGTGCCAGGAATAAAAGCTTGCTGCTCGGTGTTACCATCGCGTTTACCATCAACAAAGGTGTAGTTTGTAATAATGCCAAGGCCTTGTAAAAACTCATGTTGATAACTCAACTCAATACCCCAAACATTACCGCCTGCGCCGTTAATCGGTCGGTCAATGGTCATTAGTATGTCTTCGTGTACTTCTAATTGCCGTTTAAACTCAATAAATGATTTTACGTCTTTGGCAAACGCGGCAACCGATAGCAAACCAATATCTGAAAAATACCATTCGAGTGACATATCAAATTGAGTCGCGCGGTATGGGTCGAGGTCGGGGTTGCCGCCTTGTCCTTGCGCTTGTGTAACGTTGTAATTGGTTGATGGCATTAAATGATTGTATTCGGCGCGCGCCATAACTTTTGCAGCGGCAAAGCGAAATGCGAGGTCGCGCTTTAAGTCAAAATTTAAATTTAAGCTTGGCAGAATATCCGTGTAATGTTTGCTTTGCTCTTGCCACACAAAGTTAGTTTGCGCACTACTGGACGATGCGATTTGTTGATAGGCGCCCGCGTCTTGAATGGTATTAACAATGCGGACACCCACATTAGCGCGGAATAAATCAGTAAGTAGATTTAGCTTGGTGTATAAAGCACTGGTTTGTTCTTGAATATCAAAACGGCTGGCTTGCTCTACCTGCTGCTCAAATGGGTAATCGCCATAGGCATTTGCAAGAGGTTGAGTATCGGCAAATGCATAGTGTTTAAGTGTTTCGTCAGAACCAATGCCGTGTAAATAGTCCTTCGGAAAGGGCGCACTAAAATTTGCGAGCGTCCAATCGAGCGTATCTTTAATATCGCTGTAACTGCCATTATTTGAACGTAAGCGTTCAAAACCACGTTGGTGATTGCGATATTTAATGCCAAAATCAACACTGTCTATAAGATTATGAATAAGCGCTTTTGAAAAGTCAGCTTGTAAATACCACTCTTGATCAACGGAATGCTGAGAGTCGTTTCTAACTTCGCTTATCCACCAGTTTTCAGCTTGGTTTGGATTGATTTCATAATGGGTTTTAATGTCGCGTTTGTCTCGGGTATCGACGCTAAATCCCGAATTTGCCGACCACTGCGATGTATTGTCGTCGTAAGTACCGCCGCTACCGCGGGTAAAGCCGAACTGGTATTCATTTTGCCACAAGTTAACAGACTGCATTGCTTTAACGTTAATACTGCTAGTTTTAATGGTTGATTGACGCCAAATTGCTTCCATTGAGGTACTAAAAGGCTCGGTATTTTCGGGGTCTACCTTCGAATAATCGGCGTACGCTAAGGTATTATTGATGATTTGATAGTCATTAATTACGCCACCGCGTGAGAATACGTTTGACGGTTGCCATAAAAAGTTTTGATTGGTGTTGTCTGCATCTAACTGTGAATACAAGACATCAAACTCAAATTGCCATGTGGCACTTGGCTGATAATCAATCGTCATGGTTGCGCTGGTACGCAAGCGTTCTTGTTGAAACACCGCAGAGCCGCCACCACTTGGAGTCCAAATGTTTTTTATGTCAGCGCTGTCAAAGTCGCTGTATGTTAATTTGCCATCATCGCGTGTTTTAAAGTGTGCTTGATGCCAACCCCAAGACTCCAGACCATCTCGGCGTAAGGTGCGCTGCTGGCGATTTAACGTAAACAACATACCAAAATCGCGATTACTGTTTACATAGTTATAAAAGGCAGCAAGTTGTGGGTCGAGCTCGTTTGATAAGTCGCTATATTGGCTTTGCAGCGTGACAATAAATTGGGTGTCGGTCGTTAATGGTCTGTGGGTTTTTATATTAATCGCTCCGCCAAGAGAGCCTTCGTCTTGGTTCGCTTGTGGCGTTTTAAATACCTCTAATTTGCTAACAAGTTCAGCGGGTAACATGGTGTAGTTAAAGCCACGATTTGGCTGCGATGAAATCCACCAATCGGCTGAAGCGATATTTTGACCGTTTAAAAATGTTCTATTTTGCCCTGGTGTCGTACCGCGTACACCAATACGCTCGCCTTCGCCCATTACACGCGTAAGCGATATACCGGTAACACGCTGAAGCGCTTCAGCAACGTTTTTGTCGGGAAATTTCCCGATTTCTTGGGCACTCAGCACATCGCTAATTGCCGAGTGTTGTTTTTTATCGGCAAGGGATTGTAATAAGCTCTTGTGAATGCCACGTATTTCAATGGTGTCGAGATCGATGTCGGGAGTATTTGCAAACGCGCCGTTAGAGAAAAACGCAGTCATCGATGCCAAAGACATTGCGCGTAATTTAAAGCGAAGGTGTTGTGCCTGTTTATTATTGTGTGTTTGCATATGATCCCCTTTGCACTTTAAACGACTGAATTATATGAACTGCGTGTATTTACTGAGCGATTGTTAACGCTTAAAATGCAATCACCATAATACTGTTATACGTGCTATAAGGCTAGACTAATTTTGTCACTCACTTCGTTACCTAACTCATTAATTCAAATAGACAAAATTTTAGTTGATTTCAGCGCAATGCGAATTAAACGAGCGGGTACATGGCATAAGGTTGAAAGCAAGCAGCTGATATTGTTGGCGCTACTGATTGAACAACAAGGGCGGGCAATATCGCGAGATGAGTTACTCGATAAAATTTGGCCAAATGTGATTGTTAGCGATAACTCGCTCAGTAAGTTGGTAACGCAATTACGCAAAACGATCGGTGACGATCGTAACGATCAAGGTATTATTCGTACTGTACCGCGCGTAGGTTATCAGTTAATTGCTACTGCAACACACCTTGAACACAAAGCGGCATCGTTTAAGCAGCAAAATGTCGCGATTGTGGGTGCATTATGTTTAATGTTAGGTGGGTTATTTAGCTTAGGGCTTTCGCATCTGAGTAAGCCTTATTCGCTTGGCGATGATTACAGCGAGCGACGCATTACTCAGCGCGGTGGCGTGGAGCAGGGCGCGTCTTTTTCAAATGACGGGCGATATATGGTGTTTAACTATCGCGCAATTGGTAAAAGCAATACCGACTTAGCGGTGATGGACCTACAACAACACATTTCCCATGTAATTAAAAATGCCAATTACTCTGAGCAACGCGGTGTGTTTTCCCCTGATCAAAAATGGTTGGCGTATATTCGCAACGACGCGTTGCAATGCAATATTCGGGTGATATCAACGGCTAGTGCGATAGAAACATGGCGTTTATCACTCGATAGTAAATTAGCCGATTGCCCGTCTGGTTTGCATAAAATGGCATTGAGTTGGCCGCAAGATAACCTACTGATAGCCCACTTTAATCACAGTGTTGTGCGTTATTCATTAAACTTTGAGCCGTTTCCTCGAGCGGTTGATAGTCCAAACGTAATTGTTGACGATGTTGATGAATTAAGTGTGACTAACAATCAATTATTCACACTTAATACGCCGACAAATACCGTGGAGAAACGCGATTTTCATGGCAAACTTTTGACAACGCTGTCTCATGAAGAGCGCGGTATTAAAAAGCTCGCGGCCGACAATAACAGGCTGTGGCTTGTATCCAACAACTTGGCTTTTTATAAACACAATAAGCGTATTGGCGCGATGAATATTGAGGATGGCGATATTGATGAAATCAGCATTAATAGAAAAAACGGTGATATTCTATTAAGTAAAAGCCAGTCAAATACGGGGTTATTCACGGTTTCATCCGATGGTGTTGAACAATTAGGGTCGTCAATGAATGCGGTACGTGCGCCGGTTGTATCGCACACGGGCAACAAGTACGCATTTTTAACCTTAAATAAACGCTCAAATAAGGCTGACGTTTGGCTTAGCCATGTTAATAGTGACAGTGTGCAGTTTATTACGTCACTTTCAAAGTCTAACGTGCCTGAACTTATGTCGTTTTCACCAAACGGCAATTTTTTACTTTTAGCCTATTTAGATTCCCATCTTTCGCTGATTGATTTAACAACTAAAAATAGTATTACCGTGGCACAAGGGCAGTTTGACAATGTGTATTGGCAAAAAGAAGGCGATGGTGTGTTCTATGCGAAAAACGACGACAATAGCAGCAATAATTGGTATTTTGACTTGTCTACTGGGTTAGCGCAGCCGAACGCGCAGTCGTTAGCATTAGATTTTATGCTTGCTAATCAAGAATACCGAACGCTTATGACAACGGGCTTTCGAAATTATGCTAATCATGTGGCTAAGTATTTAGCTGAACGTGTTTTTGACCCCTTGCTAATTGATAATATTTTACCCTCAAGCCAACTATTCACTCCAAGCGTCTATCGAGGCGGTATTTATTTTATGGTTAAAAAAGGTGAAACCTTATTATTGTTTGATTATCAATTTGAAAGCCAAGAATATCGTGAAGTTGCAGACTTGAGTCAATTTAGTAATGCGCCAAATCATACACTGACTATCACCAGTTCTCACGATGGTAAGGAAGTGCTTGTGAATCTCGTCGATAACCTCCAATCAGATTTGGTTTTAATGAGTAAAACCACTGCTAATTAAGCGACTTGATAGTGAGGTTAAAGCTTAGCTTAAGATTTAGCAGCAAGCTTTCGTTTCAGTGCTTCCATTTCACTGAGGTCAATTTTTTGAGCATTGGCGTTATCAATTGCTCTGTCTAGCTGTTGTTTTGCACTTGAAATATCATGTTGTTGATACGAAAGTTTAGCCTTTAAGTACCAGGCTTCAGCGTTATTTGCGTTTTGGTGTAGCACAGAATCAATTTGCTGATGCAGTGCTTTGTATTCGCTTTCTGAAATATTAGCTTGGCTAAGAGCCAGTCGGGTGAGCGCGGTTTTTGCAAGCAGGTGGCCTTTATCACTTGCTTGGGTTAACCATAAGCGCGCTTTTTCCGTATCGTAATGAACTGATTTTTTAACTAACAGCTCGATGCCTAAACGGTACTGCGCCGATGCAAAACCATTTTGAGCGCTCAGTAACAGCCAGTTAAGTCCTTTTTTACGGTCTTGGGCGGTTTTATCGCCGGCAAGTAACTGTGTTGCAATACGATATTGCGCGAAGGGATAACCATTTTTTGCAGCATTTAGCATAAGATTTTGCGCTTCGCTTTCTTTTGGCCAATGGTATTTAAGCAATTTAGACGCGTTGTGTTTATCGGTCGTTAGCCATTGTGCAATGCGGTATTGCCACAAAGCATTGCCATTCTCCGCCTGTTCAATTACTTCAGCAATGTGTTTTTGATATTCACGTTGCTGGCGCGAAAACCCTTGCTGATAACGTTTACCTTTAAATGTGGTGAAGTGATAAAGCAAACTGCGACGTTTGATGGGAAGCTGCTCGCTTTGCTTAAAGCGCCAGCGTTTTAACGCCATTAGCATGGCGTTATCAAATGTTTTTTGTGGGTAGCTATCAATGATTTGCGCGTTGATCACGGCTCCTGCACCATCAATATCGTATTCAACCCATACCCATCCTTCAATACCGCGATCGACCGCATGTTCTGGATAAACAGGATCAACATTAAATGACTTTATTGGTTGAATTAAAGTGTTAAATGTTTCGTTAAATTGGGGTGCCAATGTGTTCACATAGCGATGATAGCTAAGTTCAGCGCCGAGTTGTTGCTTTGCTTGGTGTAAAGCGTCACTGTTTTGTGTTTGCGTGGCGATGTACTCTGCGGTGTTTTTTGCATCGGTTATTCCAAATTCGCCGGCAAGTGAAAACCATGCATACGCTTTGTTGATGTCTTTTTTTACGCCTCGGCCGTGTAAATGCATAACGGCAATATTAAACATCGCATCGCTATTACCAAGTTTTGCAAGCTGTGAAAATTCGTTTAAGGCTTTTTTATATTCACCATTGGTATAGTTAACTGATGCGCTCAGTAAGTCGGCTTTCAAGCCGAAATGCATAAGCGAAAAACACAGTAACAACAATGTCGTAATTAGATAACGCAATGACAAAACCAAATATCGACTAAGGGGGTTTAAACGTTTTGCAACGAAAAAACGAAAAAGTGGGTTAAGAATACGCAAACTTACTGCGGAATTGAATTGATATTTCGACTTTTCTAAGAAATTTTAATGGCTTGTAGCGCAATAATTGAAAGCGAAAAAAACAGCGAACATTACATTCGCTGTTTTGGGGGGTTCTGAAGTATAAGAGTTTTCTAATAGGGGGCAGTCCTGTGTTAGCTATGCGCAATTAAGCGCAGTGAAACTCTTTTTCAGAATTAAAAATTAAATCGAACACCTGCAACATAGCGACGGCCATCGGCATAAACACCGGTTAGTGCTTGCTCTACACCTTTTTCTTGGTAGCTAAAGGTATGCTCGTCGGTTAAGTTAATGGCTTCAAATACTAATGTAATGTTCTCGGTTACGTTGTAGTTAAGATTGGCATCAATTTGTCCGTAATCGTCTACGTAACCCGGCCAACCAAGACCTGTATCATAGCCTGTGCGGTAGTTGTACGAAATACGGCCGTTTAGGTACTCATTTTCATAGTATGCACTTAGGTTAATCGTGTGCTCAGAGTTACCAGGAATAGTGATATCTTCACCATTTGGACCTTTCGCTTCACCATCAACATAAGTGTAGTTAGCCATTACACCTAGGCCTTGATAAATATCGTGCTGCACCGCAAGCTCTAAACCTTGAATTGTACCGCTACGACCATTTACCGGGCGATTTACCAATATACCAACACCTTCGTGAGTTTCAAGCGTTAGCTGTGAGTCTAGGAAAGATTGAATATCTTTATGGAATAGCGCCGCTGAGAATAAACTTGCTTCATCAAAGTACCATTCAATACTTACATCAAACTGATTTGCACGATACGGGTCGATATCGGGGTTACCACCTGTACCGGTTTTAGTTTCTAGGTTGTATGAAGTAGACGGAGTCATTGAGTTATAATCTGGACGAGACATAACGCGTGCCGCTGCAAGTCGCATAATAAGGTCATCATCTAAGTCAATCGCTAAGTTAAGGCTTGGAAGTACGTCAAAATAGTCTTTTGATTGCGTTTGCCAATTTTCACCTACGTAAGCGCCTGTATCTTGGTTTGTTTGTACTAAACGTACGCCTAAGTTACCGCGCAAACTATCTGCGTCAATATCCGCCTTAATGTAACCAGCCAAGATTTGCTCTTCTACTTCAAAGGTACTTGCTTTTAATAAGTTGTATTGCCAACCAAGCGCATCACCTTCACGACGTACTTTGTTTGAATCAGTAATGGCGTAGTTTTTAAGTGTGTCACTTGAGCCTAAACCCGATAGATAATCTGACGGCATTTGGAGCGAGTAATCGGCTAATGACCAGCCTAAATCGGTACGTGTTGCAGTTTGACGTTTTTCATTATAGCGACTGTGGTCGCGATATTTAGCGCCAAACTTAATATTACTAAATACTGCAACATCAACTGGGCGGTTAAAGTCTACTTGTACATAATGTTCATCGTCTTTGGCGTTATTTTGGTCGTAACGTAAGAAATCAAGTGACCATTTAGTGCCATCAGCTGGACCAGCGCTATAGCTTGTTTTCATATCTTCAACACTTGACGCATCATATGAATGTACGTAGTTACCGCCCCAACCAACGCTGCGGTCAGCATGTGATCCACCTGAGCCCTTGGTATAACCTAAGTGTACTGAGGTTTGCCAAATATCACCTTGATAATCTGCTTTTAAATCATATGACTCGGTGCTAAGTTCTGAGTTACGCACTTTGGTTTCATCAAGAATATTATTGCCATCTGGCGATAAACCCAGTGTGCCTGCAATAAGCATTTTACCAACTTTGTCATGATCAATAATCGTCACGTCTTGATATTTTGAACCGCCGTACCCAGGTAACCACAAGAAGTTTTGGTTTTCATTGTTAGCTTCTAATGTTGAATCAAGGGCATTAAAGGTAATGTCTAATTCATTACTTGGACGGTATTGTAGCGACGCATTGAAACCAGTGCGGATACGCTCTTGCGAAAACATGGCTGAACCACCGCCACCAGAGCTATAAACATTCTTGTGTACTGTACCATCTTCCATTTCAATATCGCGATGCGTCCAGCTCCATGACTCAATACCATCTCGGCGTAGATTACGTTGCTGACGTACCACTGAGATTAGTGCACCAAAGGTTTCGTCTTCATTTTTCCATGAATATAAGCCACTTAGTTGTGGGTCAGTTTCACCTGATACTTCACTGTGTTGTGCCATTAAGCTACCAGCGATTTTATTGGCTTCTAACTCTAGTGGTTTACGGGTACGAACGATCACTGTACCACCAATAGAGCCCTCATCAATATCGGCTTCTGGTGACTTATACACTTCAAGTCCAGATACAATTTCTGAAGGAAGCATAGTGTAATTAAAACCACGACTAGCAGGGGAGTTTGTCCACCAATCTACTGAGCCTACAGCTTGGCCATTTAATAATGTTCTGTTTTGGCTTTCAGACGTACCACGAATACTTACTCGTTCACCTTCACCAAAATTACGTGAAATCGATACGCCGGTAATACGCTGAAGCGACTCTGCTACGTTTTGGTCTGGAAATTTGCCAATGTCTTCAGCGGTTACGGCATCAACAACCGAACCCGAAAAACGTTTAGTGTTAAGTGATTTAACTAAGCTGCCACGGATCCCGCGGACTTGAATTACCTCAACGTCGCTTTGTTCAGCCGTGTTTTCTTCTGCAGCCTGTACATATGTTGTGCTTAAGCTCGCAGCCAATAATGCCTGACTAATAGCTAGGCTTAATTTATTCTTAGTAGATATAGCCATTGTTTCCCCTTGCGATGTAAAAACCATCAGTTGTTATTTTTTAACGGTAACTGTTTGCTTAAATCACACACCGTTAACAATTGCCCAATGCGGAATGTGTTTTAAGCTGGGGTAATAGCTACATGATTAGTTATGAATCGTATTGATTGATTATGAATAGTTATGAATTATCAAATTAAATTTTAAATCGTCATTTTATTCAATGCTTTATTGTTTTAGCTATATTTAATAAATTAAGTTTATTTAAAGAGATTTTTAGAAGATTAATTGGTTTATGCACCTATTCGATATTTAAATAGGATGAAAATAGGGTTTATGTGTTATTTATTCGTTAAATTTTTCTGTTTTGGCTATTAAAAAGCTATCGTTGAGCATGCCGCTTGATTGGCCGATTTAAAAATAAGCCTTTTAAGTAACAGGTGGGTTGTGTCGTTCACTTTTCGCTTTTACTAAGTGGATGGAGACAGAAAGCGTATATAGAATACTGAGCGATTGCGCGTTAGTTGTTTTACATAGCCAGAGTGACAACATGATTCAAAAACCAACCAGCTTGATACAACACATTTTATTTGAAAGAAGCTTATGTTTGAAAGAGGATATATGGCTCAGAATAAGGCTCTCTTATTAATTGGATTTTCTTATGGGGGTGGTATTGGCCGACAAATTAAGAAAGACTAAAAAGCGGGCTTAGCTCGTTCGAGTAATGAGTTGTTTGACCTCATGATATTGAAAAACGCTATTTAAAGCGTAAGTGAACCACATCATGGTTAACCAATAAAGCTGGTGGAAAGGGTGAGTCGCCTAGGTTGGCGACTCGAATATCTTAAAGGCTTTTCTTTGGCGGTAATGCCACGTTTGCAAATATGAGTCCGGCGACCAGAGACATAAAAATAAGAAACGTTTGTTGGCCAATACCTGTACTTGCAATAAACTCTTGCCCCGAGATTAACGAGTTTAATCCGATATAGGTTTTACTTCCGGGAACCAATACGATCAAACCTTGCATTGCGACGATACATGCGGGTGCATTGGCAACACGTGTAAAGAAGTTACTGTAAACACCAACCGCGAATGCACCAACAAACGTGCCGAGTGCATAATCTAAATACATGGCGCCTGCGATACTGGCACCATAAGCGACAAACCCCGCCACAATTGACCACACTGCATGTTTCGCCTTAGTACGAAAGATAACGATTAAGCTCATACATAAAATAGCGATGGCCAGCCATGCAGTCCATTTTGGCATTTGTGGTGGTGCAACAAAGTCGGTTTGACCAAATAGCGAAAAGCCAACCGCAATACCTAAAAAAGCACCAAAATAGAGTTTAAAGAGCAGCATTAACGCATCCATTACGCGTGCAGTGCCAGAAACTAAATGACGAGCAGATAATTCAGCCAAACCAAGTGTTAACGCCAAGCCCGGTATAAATACAATGATGGCGGATAATATAACCATACGTATATTGATGCCAGGGTCGATGTAAACGCTTATCGCGCACGCTAAAATGGCGGCAACAATAGAAACCACAGCTTCAAGCATATGGGCTACACGTTTCGAGCGTTCTGACCAAAGTACAAATAAATATATTACACAGCTAATTAATGTTGACCAAAGTACGTCGTTCCAACTTGTTCCCATGAGCATGGCAAATGCGCCGGCCGACATAACAAACGCGATACCTGTGATAAAACGATTATAGGGATTTGGGAAATTAGCTATTTCATCAAGCGCGTGATCGGCTTGCTCTAAGGTAATCGTGTAGTCAGTTAGTTTATCAACGAGTTCATCACTGCGAGCAAGTGCGCCTAGGTCTAATTCACCAGGCGCAACACGCGCCGCATGGGTATATTCGTCTTCATGGCCTTCTGTCCAGATAACAAATGTTAATGCGGTTGGTGTAATTATAAACGACGCTTTTAAGCCTAAAAATGTTGCTAAATTTTCTAGATGAGCTTCTAGTCGGTAAGCAGGTGTACCGAATTTGTGCAGCATTTTACCAAGCTTTACAATAAAGCGGCGTTTTTGCGTAAAACTAGCTGTGTTCAAGGTTTTAAATCTACATATACAGTGATGACTCGCAAATTTTATGTTTTATTTACGGTTTGTCTAGTTTTGTTTATGTTAAATATCAACAATTGTAATAAATCCGGGTCAAGATCAATAAAACACCCATCAATTTATACATATTGATAACAAAGGTAATTTATAAAATAAACTATTAATTTTATGTTAACGTTAAAGTAACATAGGTCAAGGCGCAAGGCTGATTGTTATGGAATGACGTGCTGTAATGTGTGAAACTAATTAGTTAGGTATGCTCTATTAGTAGTGTTTGCCAACCTATTAATGTGCAAAGTGTATGGTATGAAAAGGATATTGAGGTGTAAACGTGAACTGGATAGTCAAACTTGTCGTTATAACTGTATTTTTAAGTAATTTAGTGCAGGCGTATGAGAATGTAACAGTCACTATTTATACTGAACACTTTCCTCCTTACAACTTTCGAGACGGCGACAAAATCAAAGGCATTAATCATGATATTGTTGCCCGCGCATGCGAAGTCGCAGGTATAAAGTGCAAATTTAAAATGTATCCTTGGCAGCGTGCTATGGCATTGTCATTATCAAAACGTTTTGCTGGGCTGGTTTCAACTTCACGATTGCCGGACCGTGAAGCACATTTTCAATGGGTTGGTCCATTAGTCTCGAGTCCCGCATGTTTTTACAAGTTAGCTCATCGAAGCGATATTCATATTAATTCAAAGCAACAACTTAAAAATTACACTGTGGGCTTAAATAAAGGTGATGTTTATGAACATGTGTTGCAAAATTGGGGCATGCAAGAAAACGTTAATTACGTTATTTACTCAGAGAAGTTTGGTGAAGTAAACGCATTTAAAAATGGCAAGTTAGATTTATTTATTGCATCCGCCAATACACTTCAATATCACATAGATAGCGATAGGCTTGCGCTTCACGAAGTTGAACCTGTATTTGTAATAAGCGATGAGGCATTTCTCGGCAATTATTTAGCGCTTAATTTGGCAATGCCAATTGAAATAGTCGAGAAACTACAAAATGCGCTGGTTGAATTAAAGCAAAGTAACGAAATTAAGTTAATTAAAAAGCGTTATATTCCGACAGCACAAAGTGTGATTTCAGAATCAGAACTATCGTTAGCCAAACGCTGTATTTATGGTTAGTTTATTACGTTAAATTTAACCTTCGATTTAGTAATTGCGATTTTGCTAGCGTTATAAATCGTCTTCAAAATTGTAAAAGCACCTATTTAGTTTTCACACTAGAATTTGACGCAACACGCAATCGGCATTACTTTAAGGGAATAATATGTTTAGAGTGGTATACGAATGGAAAGTGCCAGTAGCGCAGCAACAAGCATTTCAAACTATTTGGCGCACAACAACCGAATCGATTCATGACACTGTAGAGGGGGCGCTTGGTAGTTTTATGCTGCGCTCTAGTGATGAACCAGAAAAAATACTCACAGTCGCTAAGTGGCATTCACGCAAACATTGGCAACAATTTTGGGGTAATTGTAATCCCCATCAAATGCAGAAGATGCGAGCAATAGCCGAGCGCATTTCGGTTGAAACATTTGATGAATTAGAAGATAGAAGCAAGTGATGAGTGTTACTTAGCACTGATTCTAAGCCAATAAAACCAAGCGTAATGGCTATATGCTTAAAACTGTATTGGAATAAGTGCCCAGGTTTTCAAAAGCGTTACACTTTCAAAAACTCGGGCAATTAAACTATTAACTCAGTTTAGTTAAGTTTAAATTTAGACCCGATCACATTTAATTCATCGGTAAGCGCTTTTAGCTGTAAACTGGCGTCAGCAATGAGCTCTGCACCTGCGGCGTTTTCAAGAGCTGCATTGTTTATTGCGGTAATGCTTTGGGTTATTTCTTCAGCGGCGATACTTTGTTGTGCAGCCGCCGTTGCAATTGCCTCGGTATTTTGCGTCATCATATCCATATCAGTTAACACATCGTGCATGGTTGCTTCACTGTTTTTGGCTTTTTCAAATGTGGTATTAGCAAGCTCGGTACTTTGCTCAATCGCAGTAACCGCACTTTGTGTATCTGATTGTAATTCGTAAATTATTTTCTCAATATTGGCCGTAGATTGCTGAGTTTTGAAAGCAAGTTGTCTAACTTCATCTGCCACCACGGCAAAACCGCGGCCTTGCTCGCCAGCGCGGGCTGCTTCAATTGCGGCGTTAAGCGCAAGTAAGTTGGTTTGCTCAGTCACGCTTTGAATCACTTCAAGCACCGAATTTATACCAATACTTTTTCGTTCGACTTGATTAATAACACTGTTAGCTTTGTTTAATGACGTTTCTAACTGTTCGATAGCACTGAGTGCATCATGAATATCACGATTTGCCTCCTGGCTTTTAAGGCTTGCCAGCTGTGTTTGTTCAGAGCAGTCTTTTGCGTTATTTGCCACTTCTTCAATGGTAATAGTCATTTCGTGCATAGCAGCAGATACGCGCTCAATACTCACGTGTTGCGCCTCTAAGCTAGATTTGGCTTGAATACTGGTTGAGCTTGTTTGCGACGCCATGCCCGTTAGTTGTTGGCTTGAAGAGATAGTTGAACTAATAATGCTATGTAAACTTTGGTTCATTTTTTTCATTGAATTAAGCAAACCAAAGGTGTACTGATTGCCAAATTGGTGTGTTAAATCACCATCAGCGATTTTCATCGCCAGTTTATGAATGTCTTTTGGTTCGCCACCAATTGGTTTTAAAATTGAACGGGTAATAAGTAGTGCAGTAACAACAATAAACACCAAGCTAAACAGCGAAATTATTAAAATCGATGATTTTAATGTTGCGGTTGCAGCAAAGGCCTCGGCTGCATCAATTTCTGATATAAGTACCCAGTTTATATCGCCAAAGTTGATTGGCATATACGCCGATAAGACAGCGCTGTCATTGTAATCTTGAATAATTTCGGTATTACTGATGCCGCTAAGTCCTTTGGTTACAGCAAGCGTGCTAACGCCATTATCGGTTATATTACCAGCGAAACTCGCTTTAACGCTGCGGCCAACAGGGTCTAAAAATGAGTCAGAGCGCATGCGATGATCTTGCCCAACAATATACGACTCACCAGTTTCACCCATACCTTCGCGTTGCTGCATTAACGTGTTTATTTTGGTAATTGATAGTTGTAACGCAATCACACCTTTTATTTCGCCGTTTTGTGTAATTGGCTGAGCGATAAAAGCAGCGGGTTCATTGTTACTCGGTGCGTAGGCCGAAAAATCGACAATGTTAAAGCTCTGGTTTAGTGTTGTTTTGTTAAACAGGCTGGCTAAGCCAGATTGCGCGTAAGGGCCATCAAGCAAATTTGTTTGATAGTCTGATTCTTTTGCAACGCTGTAAAAAATATCACCATTTAAATCAATTAAGAATAAATCGTAGTACTGATTAGTTTCGATAAAGCGCTTAAAGTAGTCGTGCTTTTGCTCGGCGAGTTCTGCGTTTGTTACATCATCCATGTTGGTCCATGACGATCCAATTAACGATAAATCGGCTTTGCTTTGGGCGAAGTAATTGCGTATTTCCGTGGCTTTAATGTTTTTGATCGACGTTAATTGATTAAATGCCTGTTGTTCAAGTGCATTATTAGAAATTGTAATTGCGATAAGGGTAATAATAATCACTGGCACTAATGCCAGTGCTAAAAAAGAAAATAACAGTTTTTGCTTAAGATTCATACGGTTTGAAACGATTTAGAGTAAAGTAAGCACAATATGTTACATTGTAATATAACTGTCATATAATGAGAATTGTTACTATTTGTAAACGAGCAATAATGTCAAATAATTAACAATGCTGTGTTTATACATATCGTTTTTTATTCGTCGTTATGCCGCGATTTGTTTTTTTCGGTGATCCATTGCGACATATATTTTGTGCTCGCATGCATATGATGTTTAAGCATTTGCCCGGTAAAATTGTTTAAGCGATGTTGTTCTAAGTCATCACGTAGTGAATTGATTTTTTCAATTAAGTCGCACGCTAGCGGTGCTTTAGCAAATTTTTCAACCAGCTTTTTATGGCACAAAGATGATTTTTGTTGCCACAGTGCACTATTCGAATACAAGTTTACGGCATCAGTAACAATATTTTCAGCGTGCTCACTCACAAGACCGGGCCAGTTTTCACTGTCGAACATGCCTTCAATACCAATTGGGGTTGTGATAGAAGGGGTTTGGCACACCATGGCATCTAAAAACTTTCCTTTTATACCAGCGCCATAACGCAGTGGACTTAACATCACTTTGGCATTTTTTATTACTTCATAGGCGTCATCACACCAGCCTTTTACAATAAAGCCGGTTTTTTCTTTAGATATAGCAGTGGCTTTTGGTGGTGGATACGAACCGTAGATATGTAGCTCTGCGGTTGGAAGTTGCTTACGTATTTGTGGCCAAATTTGCTGTAAAAATAACACACTATCCCAGTTTGGTGCGTGGCGAAAATTACCTATGGTGACAAAGTGCTGGCGCTCTTCGAAGCTTGGGTTATCTGCTAACTTATCGGTATCAAACATAAAGGGCAGATGATGCAATAAACTTGGCTCAAGCTTATATTGTGCTTGCAGCAAGTTCATTTCATAGTCTGAAATAATCAGTGATAAATCACAGCGCAAAATAGCCGCAATTTCACGCTTTGCCAGATCAGAAGACCAGTCTTGCGCTGTTAATAGGCGTCCCGCTTTGTGTGCTAAATGGCGTGCGTTTCTAACGCTCTGTAAATCTTCCGTATCAAGAATTTTCAACGCGTTAGGGCAGTATGTATCGACACGCCAGCCAAATTGTTCTTCCATCATAAAGCGGTCAAACATCACAATATCTGGGTTAAGTGCCGCAATATAGTCGTTAAAACTGTCACAATTAAGGGTAATTTCAGCGCTTGAAACGTGAATGCTGTTAAGGTCAAACATATGTGGCGTTTTTTGCGCAGGCGAGGCAAATTCTACCTGCCAGCCTTGCTCTAAAAATGTTTGCATAATCGACAAAATAT
Source organism: Pseudoalteromonas sp. MMG024 (assembly GCF_021654175.1). Classification (NCBI taxonomy): domain Bacteria; kingdom Pseudomonadati; phylum Pseudomonadota; class Gammaproteobacteria; order Alteromonadales; family Pseudoalteromonadaceae; genus Pseudoalteromonas; species Pseudoalteromonas sp. MMG024. Next base: position 8,983 of record NZ_JAKFZO010000003.1, on the reverse strand, counting down.
GGCTGCCTGCAGCAGATGATTTAGGCTCCGGCCACACATAACCAATAACAAGAACTTTCACGGTGTTTCTCATCAAAAATATAATCGGCGCATTTTATCGTAAATTTAACGCAATTGCTTGAGTAAGGTAATTATAATCAATAGTCTTAACGTCGTTTTACGATTCAAATGATTGAATGGTAATCAATTAAAATAAAAAGTAAGGAAGGGAAGGCTAACGTAGGCTGTAAAATTAGGCTTATATTATACCAATTCAATTAAGTAGCTGATCATCCTAGCGGACTAAATGTCATGCTAACTGCGTTGGAATTTATCATTGTAGAACAACTACACAAGAAAAATTCTGCCTTGTTATCATTTCATTTATCCAGCACTATCCCTGATCACATACCTAACAGAATTGGTATCACTTCTCGTTTGCTTGAATAATAAAATCACTACCAAGGAACAGTAATGAAACTACTTAAATTATTGGTTGTTGCGAGTGTGTTTTGTGGTTCGTTTGCTCATGCTAATGAGCAAGATAGCTATCAAACACCCAGTAAAGCATTAGCCGATTTAGTTGATGCGAAACTAGCGCCAACAACGCGATTATCGCCCGATAATCAATGGATGGCGTTTTTGGAACGCCAACGTATTGCAACACTGCAAGAACTTGCTAAACCAGAACTTAAACTTGCCGGCATCAAGTTAAACCCTAAAAACTTTTCGCGAGCGAGACCTCGTTCAAAGTATCTGTCTATTACGTTTAAACACTTAGAAAATGGTCAAAACTTTACGGTTAAAGGCTTGCCAGAAGGACGTATTTTATCACCGTCGTGGTCTCCCGACAGTCAACATCTTGCATTTTTTATTGAGCAAGCGCATACGGCACAGTTATACCTTTTCAATATTTCAGAGCGCCGTCTGATCTCAGTTGATAACGCACCGCTTAATTCGGTGATTACATCACGCCCGTATACCTGGTTACCTAATAGTGAAGGGTTGTTAATTAACCTTGCCGCGAATGCTAATAATCAAGCACCGTCAGCGGAAAACGCTTCGATTGTACCCGTTATATCGCAAACAAGTGGCGAAAAAGCACCAGTACGTACATACCAGAATTTACTGCAAACACCACACGATAAAGCACTTTTTTCGTTTTATGGTTTAGGCCAGTTAGCTAAAGTGTCGCTTAACGGTAATGTTACAAAGTTGGCAAAGCCGGGCATTATTCGCTCTTTTGTACCTTCGCCAAATAGTGATTACATTTTGCTTGGGCAAATAGAAGCACCGTTTTCTTATTTAGTGCCGTATTCACGTTTTGCAACCAACTGGCAAGTAATTGATACAAAAGGAAAGCCAGTTGCAAGTGTTGAAAAACAAACGCTTGCTGAAAATATTCCGCAAGGTTTTGATAGTGTAAGAACAGATCGCCGCAGCTTTTCATGGCGTGCCGATAAACCAGCAACGCTAGTATGGGCACAGGCGCAAGATAACGGCTCAATGAAAACTGACGTACCGTTTCATGACTTCGTTTATAGTTGGAAAGCTCCGTTTAACAGTGAACCAAAGCTATTTGCAAAAGTTGAACGCCGCTTTGCTGGCATTCAATGGGCGAATGATAATGTTGCTATGTTGAGTGACTGGCGCTTTATCGACAGAAAAATTCGCACGCAAATTATCAATCCAGAAAACCCTGACGGCCCACGCGTACTGTTTAATGAACGCTCTTACAACGACGCGTATAACGACCCTGGTAACTTTGTTTACGAACAAACCGAGTTTGGTACGCGTGCGGTGAAAGTGGTTGGCGAGCGATACATGATGCTAACCGGTACTGGCGCATCAGACAAAGGCAATATTCCGTTTTTAGATCGGTTTGATATTAAAACCGCATCGTCAAAGCGTGTTTGGCAAAGCGAAGCGCCATACTATGAACGTGTGCGTGCGGTACTTGATGATGCAGGCGAAAAACTGATTACACTACGTGAATCTAAAACAGAACAACCGAATTTTTACATTCGTGACTTAAAACAAAATACGCTGACGCAATTTACCGAATTCGCACACCCTTACCCAGACTTTAAAAACATTAAAAAAGAGCAAATTAGCTATACCCGTGATGATGGTGTAGCACTAAGTGGTACTTTGTATTTACCTGCAAATTACAAAGGCGGCAAGGTGCCTGTGTTGATGTGGGCTTACCCGCTTGAATACAAAGATAAAGCAGTTGCATCGCAAGTACGTGATTCACCATATGAATTCACCTATATTGGCTATTGGGGACCGATGCCGTATTTAGCTAAAGGCATTGCGGTATTTGATGATCCGAAAATGCCGATTGTTGGCGTTGATGGCAGTGAGCCTAACGATACGTTTAGAACGCAATTAGTGAGCAGTGCACAAGCTGCAGTTGATGCGCTGGTTGAAAAAGGCGTAGCCGATGAATCACGCATAGCCATTGCGGGTCACTCGTATGGTGCATTTATGGTAGCGAATTTGTTAGCACACAGTGACTTATTCAAAACAGGTATTGCGCGAAGTGGCGCATATAATCGTACATTAACACCGTTTGGTTTCCAGGGTGAAGAACGTGATTTTTGGCAGGGACAAGCCGTATATTCAGCAATGTCGCCGTTTTTCCATGCGGAAAAAATTAATGAGCCTATGTTAATGATCCATGGTAAAGACGATCCAAACTCTGGTACTTATCCAATGCAGTCTGAGCGTATGTATAATGCGCTTAAAGGCTTAGGTAAAGAAGCAAGATTGGTAATGTTACCGTATGAAGGCCATGGCTATCGTGCAAGAGAGAGCATTTTGCATGTGCTTTGGGAGCAAGAGCAGTGGCTTGAGCAACATTTATTGAGTAAATAGACTTAATAGCGCTTAGCAAATGAAAAAATCGCCAGCATTCGTGCTGGCGATTTTTTATTGTTATTTTAGCAATATTTCGTTTTAAAACATATAACATTCGTAATTTTGGTCTATGCTTTTTATACTCAAAATCAAAATAACAATTCATGAAGCTTTCAGATATCAGCATTCGCAATGCACTTATTGCCACTATCACACTCGCACTTATTTTAAGTACACTTTTCTCAACGCTTTTTAGCAGTAATCAATTTAACTCTGTATTCGATGAGTTTAACGAGCAGGAATATTTTCCGGCGTTACTTGGCAAAGTAGAAGCCAGTATTCGTGCTGAACTTAATACGCCCATCGCGTTATCGAAAGGGCTTGCACAAAATGACTTTTTAATTGATTGGGCGTTAAAAGGCGAAAAAAGCGCTGACTGGCTGCGTATTCAGCAGTATTTTGCCAATGTTAAAAACACCAACGACGCAGCCGTGGTGTTTTGGGTATCTAAGCAAAGCTTAAATTACTATCAAAACGATGGCATTTTAAAAACGCTATCGGCGAGTAGCGACCGCGATAGCTGGTTTTTTCAATTTATGAGTTCGTCAAATACCCAACAAGTGGCTGTTGATGTAGACGAGCAGTCAAAACGTTTAACCGCCTTTATTAATGTAAAAGTGAACGCCAACGGGCAAGATTTAGGCCTAACCGGCCTCGGTTACGATATCAGTAAAATTATCGATATTGTTAATAGCAATAAAATTGGTAAAACAGGATATGTATTTTTACTGCGCCCAGATGGCAAAATTGCTGCACACCCAAACCAAGCGTTTGTGGGTAAAGACTATAAAGCTATCAAAAAATATTCGCCATTATCAGAATTACTGTCTGGATCAGTTTCACAGCAAACGCAATTAGAAAAAATTAAACTCGACAACGAAACCTATTTTGCCGCTACGCGAAACTTAGAAGACATCGGTTGGCAGTTGGTTGCTTTGATGCCAACCAGTGAAATGAGCAGCAAAATATCTAAAGCCATGATGTTAACAATTGCAGTAAACAGCGTAATTGCGGGTGTGTTTATTGTGCTTATGGTGTGGATTGCTAATCGCGTGTCGCGCAGTATTGCAAGTATCGGTAGCAAACTGCTTGAAATGGGTAATCAAGGCGGCGATTTAACCATGCGTTTGGATGATTCACGTCAAGATGAACTGGGTGACTTGGCGCGAGGGTTTAATGCGGTTATTGCTAACAATCAAAAGATGGTGATTAAACTTAAAGACATCGAATTGCAAATGGCGCAAGACATTCAAGCCCTAGTCGACTCGTTCGACCAAGTCACGAGTCTTTCATCAAACCAAGATGCACTCAGTGAACAAGTGGCATCGGCTATTACTGAAATGGGTACCACGGTTTCTGAGGTGTCAAACCTCGCATTAGATACCGCCAACACCAGCGAAAACGCAGTAAGTGATACGAAACAAAGTATCGACCAAATGCAGTCAAGCACATTAGCGATGAACCAGTTAACGCAAGTTATGGGCGAAGCGTATCAAAATATTCAAGAACTTGCTGGGCAGGCAGAGTCGATTAATTCAATTGTAGATGTAATTAACGCTATTTCAGAACAAACTAATTTACTTGCACTTAATGCAGCGATTGAAGCCGCGCGAGCAGGCGAGCAAGGACGTGGGTTTGCAGTGGTTGCTGATGAAGTAAGAACGCTTGCAAGTAAAACGCAAAGCTCGACGCAAGAAATTCGCGGGCAAATTGATCAATTCCAACGTTCAACTGAAATTGTTCTCAATGCCATGGCACAAGGCAATGAAACCACCAGTAAAGTAAGTGAAACATCGGCGCAATCAGCAGAAATTTTAACCACAATTGACCGCAGTATTACTGCGGTAAAAGATATGAACCAGCAAATCGCCACAGCGACTGAAGAGCAAAACGTGGTGGTGCAACATATTAATGAGTCGGCAGTACAAATCGCTGATCTATCGAAGCAGTTCAACGATATAGCGGTGGCAGATCAACAACAGCTAAAACGTTTAAATCACTTAGCAAGCGAGCTGTCATCACTTATTTCAGAGTTTACGGTATAAACACCAAATAAATGGGCTGCCCTGAAATATCGTATGTTCAGGGCAGCGGTTTTTTGCGCTTAATCTATACCAATTCATTCAATTAAAAATGGTGCGTCGAAGTTATTATTGTATTAACCACCGTTAACTTTGTTGGTGTCGAATAGCGCTAAAACTCTAATATCGAGTTGTTTGTGTGTTGTTTATTCGGTCTGATATCACATCACATTGTTGCGTTAATTAACATTAACTGCTCGAAATCTTGTACCAATTATAATAAACTTCAAACCTATTTGCCTGGCAATTGATGCCAAGTGTTACTAATTATCAAACAGATAGCAGTAGTATGATAAAACGTCTCAATATCAGTATTCGCAATGCGCTAATTCTTACCATTACGTTTGCATTAGTGTTAAGCACCTTGTTGTCCACGCTATTTAGCAGTGCGCAATTTAACCGCGTTTTCGAACAATTTAACGATCAAGCGTATTTTCCTGCTTTGCTGGGTAAAGTTGAAGCGAGTATTCGTGCAGAACTAAACACCCCACTTGCACTAGCGAAAGGCATGGAACAAAACAGCTTTTTGATGAAATGGGTCGAAGATGGAGAAAACGCGCAGCAGTGGCCTGAAATTAAAGATTACTTTGAGCATATAAAAAACGAAAATAATGCGGCAGTTGTCTTTTTAGTATCAAGTGTGACAGGCAAGTACTACCAAAATGATGGTATTTTAAAAACCATTTCAAATACCGATCCGCGCGATGCATGGTTTTATGCCTTTATGCAAAAGCCAATTGAGCAGCAACTTGCGGTAGCGGTTCACCAAGAAACGAAAAAGCTGATTGCTTACACTAATGTTAAGGTTAACCTAAATGGCAAAGACTACGGTTTAACGGGCCTTGGCTACGATATTAGCCGTATTATCGATATCATTAAAAGCAATAAGATTGGTGAAGCTGGCTATGTATTTTTGATTAAGGATGATAATACCTTTGCAGCACACCCAAACGAGCAGCTAGTTGGTTCTGATTTTAACAAAATTGAAAAATACCAACCGCTTAAGCAGCTTATCAACACATCTAAACAGTTAGAACATGCCCAAATCGATACCCTCAGTTTACAAGGCGAAAAGCACTATGTGGCAAGACAATCGCTAGAAGGCACCGGTCTTACCTTAGTGGCTTTATTGCCTACTTCTGAATTGAGCAATCAAATCACTAGCGCGTTATTTAAAACGGTTGCTGTAAGTTTGGTAATTGCGATTGGTTTTATCGTTGTGATGGTGCTGCTTGCAAATCGTATTTCGAAAAATATATCAGGTATTTCAGATAAATTACTCGCAATGGCGCAGCAAGATGGTGATTTAACGGTACGACTTGATGACAGTCGACATGATGAATTGGGAACCTTAGCTAAAGGCTTTAATGCGGTGATTGAAAACAATCAACGTATGATCACACGCCTTAAAGATATTGAAACTCAGCTTGCAAACGATATTCAGGTACTGGTTAAATCGTTCGAACGAGTAACCGATTTGGCGTTCCAACAAGACGGTTTAAGTGAGCAAGTTGCCTCAGCCATTACCGAAATGGGCACAACCGTGGCAGAAGTATCGCACCTTGCGCTTGATACTGCGAAAAGTAGCGAACACGCAGTAGATAACACTAAGCAAAGCATTAGCCAAGTTGAATCAAATGCCAGTGCAATGAAAGCATTAACGGGCGTAATTGAAAAAGCGCATCAGGACATTCAACAATTAGCGAACCAAGCAGAATCTATTAACTCGATTGTTGATGTGATCAATGCAATTTCAGAGCAAACAAACTTGCTTGCGCTTAATGCTGCAATTGAAGCGGCTCGAGCTGGAGAGCAGGGGCGTGGCTTTGCGGTGGTCGCTGATGAAGTGCGTACATTAGCAAGCAAAACACAAGGTTCAACCCAGCAAATTCGCAGTCAAATTGAGCAGTTCCAGCAATCAACCGAAACCGTGCTGTCAGCAATGGCGCAGGGTTTTGAAACGACAAAATCAGTGAGTGAAAGCTCGGTGGAATCAAGCCAAACGCTTAACCTGATTGATGCGCGTATCACAGAAGTAAAAGACATGAACCAGCAAATTGCCACCGCGACAGAAGAGCAGAATCACGTGGTTCAACACATTAATGAGTCGGCAGTAGAAATCGCCGATTTATCTCGCCAATTCCATGGCATCGCGATGAAAGATACAGAGCAATTAAAGCAATTGAATGCACTGTCAAATGAGCTATCTGAATTGATATCACGCTTTAAAGTGTGATATCAATTTATGTAACCTGTGAGTCTTTCTAACAAGCTTAATAATTTGCTAACAATGCGTAAAATTTACTGTGTAGAATAACTACATAAATAAAACGTTAACTTGTTAGCACTTTCTTTAGCCTGTTAACACTAAGGCATTTTACAAATTCCAACCGTTAACATGCTTGAAATTCAATTAAACAGTTTTGTACGACGTATCGCGCGTGCGAATGAGTTAAAAACGCTGATTAAGGCTTCTGGCGCAAATTTAACGCGAAAAGGGCGGTCTCGAAACTGGCAACTGCAAGGCGAGTGGCATCAGTTTGCGCTAATTATTGAATTGGCAGAAACGCAAAATGAGCCGAGTTGGTTGTGGGTGATTACCCAACTAAAAAGTGTAAAGCCAAAACCAAGTGCAAGTGAGCTAATTGAGATTGTAAGGCAGAACCCGACGATTACCCTTACACAACTCATGGCAAAAACCGATTGCACCCTGATTGAAGGAAGACAGGCGCTCGACAGTTTAGCGTTTGATTAAATGTAGTAGCGCATATTTTTATCTTGCAGTTTCTATGGATAGGTTTGGACTTCACCTGACGGGCTGCCATAATCGAATTTGTGACTTTGATAAAACTATTAAACATAACCTCCCTTTCTATAATAAAGCCCATCCATGGGCTTCATGTTACTTTTATAAAGTAACCAAAAGAAAGGCGACCGCACTATCAAACTTAATCCTCAAAGCAACTTTGAATTTATTGATAAGCGCCATGATACGGCATCCATGCCTGAGTATGGCTTACTCAACTCGCTACGCTTCCTGTCTCACATTATCAATTCAAAATTGATTTTCGGGTTTGATAAAAGCGGAAATGATTTTATGCAACAGCCTTCAAGGTCATCAATGAGTAACGGACGTTTAGATTTTTTAAACCCTTACTTTTCAGCCTCTGAATTTAAACCTTTCCCCCATATTCAAGAAAGTGCGCAAATTTCGCACTTTTATCTTTCTCAAAAAATTAACCGCATGTATTTTTAATAATACTGGCAACTATTTATCAACTTTGTTAAAACTAAAGCATTCAGAAAAATGCGCGATTGCAAATCAGAAATATGCGCAATTTGCGCACTATTAAATTGTTAGGGCTCTATGTATATTTTTGATGCTCGAAATTCAACTAGTGTATTGGTGTCTCTAGGTGCATTGATCGTTTTAGTTTTCATATTTTTGGGGCATGGTGAAATATTTGCCTCGATGAACAAACAGAAATCTGTTACTGAACAGCTAAAAATATGGGAATCCACACAGCCCGATTCATATAGTTATAAAATTGCTTCTGGGTGTATGAGCGTTACAAATGTCGAGGCCTATGTATTAAATGGTGTGCATTACTTCTCGAATCAAAAAAACCTAGGTGAGCTCGACAAAACAAAGTTAATTGATCTCTTCAATGTTGCAGAACTGGCTAGAGATCAAGCATACAAGTTGGAAATTCAATTTCATGATAAGTATGGATTTCCGACTAGCATCATTGTTGACTGGCAATCAAACACTGTCGATGATGAATGTTTTTATGAAGTTTCTGAGTTCGAAGTATTCGAGCCCTAACAAACGAATTAATTATGGACGTCTTACGCTTGGCTGGCGCTCATTCTTCGCTAAGTATAGCCAAGCTAAATCCGCCCATTATTCGGGCGTTGGTATGACTCCCACTGTCAAGTTAAACACACTGATCCTTGCCTAACTTTTTAAGCCATAATTACCTAAGCTCGAATTAGAGCGA